>NZ_LZXX01000047.1:0-211 GCF_001729305.1 Burkholderia sp. A2
CGCCGCTCGCGCGCATCGCGGGCCCTGACGACGTCGCGAGCGCGATCCTGCTGCTGACGGGCAATGCGTACAACGGGGTGGATTTCGTCGTCGATGCGGGCCAGAACCTGATCCGCGTCGATCAGGACGTGCTGTACAAGCACCGTTCGCCGGACGGCAAGCACTGACGCTTCGATGAACGAAGGCGGCTGCACGCCGCCTTCGCGCGCCG
>NZ_LZXX01000047.1:618-1001 GCF_001729305.1 Burkholderia sp. A2
GTGCCGTGGTCGATGAAGAAGCTCGGGCCGATCCGCGCGCCCGGGTGAATGTCGATGCCGGTGGCCGAGTGCGCGATTTCATTGATGAACCGCGCGAGCAGCGGCACACCAAGCTGGTGCAGCGCGTGCGCGAGCCGATGGTGCATCATCGCGAACACGCCGGGATAGCACAGCAGGATCTCGGTGATGTGCTGCGCGGCCGGATCGCCCGCGTAGGCGGCCTGGATGTCGCTGACGAGTAGCGCACGGATCGCCGGCAACTGCCGGCCGAATTCACGTGCGATCTCGAACGCGCGTTCGTCGAGCTCGGCGAACGGCGTATCGACATGCTCGGGCAGAAACGGCAGCGCGCGGCGAATCTGCTCGGACAGCACGCGCAGCGT
>NZ_LZXX01000047.1:1024-1428 GCF_001729305.1 Burkholderia sp. A2
CGTCGGTCAGGTCGGGCGCGCCGTAGTGCGTCGGAAACATCGACGCGCGCAGGCCGGTCACAATCTTGCAGATTGCATCGCGCGACGGCAGTTCGCGGATGCCGCGCGGATGGCGCGTGCGATGGAGTTCCTCGCGCGATTCGCGCAAGCCGGCGACGATTTCTTCGAGGCCCCACTGACGGGCGGGTGATGTCGACATAGACCAATGCGGGCGGCCGCGCGCGGTTGCACGGCCGCTAATAAAGTGACGGGTTCCGCAAGATTACCGCGTTTTTTGTCCGGGAGCGGCACCCCGCGGATCGCGCCGGACCGCCGACGCCGCACGAGCGTGACGGCGTCACATCGAGATGCTGCTCGCGTCGATCCAGCGAACGGCCCAGTCGCGCGCGTGCGCGATCGCGTCG
>NZ_LZXX01000048.1:0-721 GCF_001729305.1 Burkholderia sp. A2
CGCCGAGCGCGGCCAGCGCGCGGATGAAGCGGGGCGTGAGCAGGCTCGCGTCGCGGATCTCGATCGCGTAGCGCGTGCCGTCGGCGTCCGGCGGCAGCGGCGGCAGCGCCGCGAAGAACGCGGCGAGCCGGTCGATCAGCGCGGCCGGCGCCGCGAGCAGCTGGTCGGGCAGCGGCGAGAACTGGAACACGAGCACGCCGGCTTTCCGGCCGAGCCCGTCGAGACATGGCTGGACGAATTCGCGGGTCGCGAGCCGAGCATCGAGGAAGGTCGGGTTCGGCCCGGACGGCTCGCCGCGCCGGCCGCGGATCACCGCGTCGGTCACCGCGGCCGGCGCCTTCACGACGAAACGGAAATCGTCGGGCACCTGCTGCGCGTAGCGCAGGTAATCGGCCACCGACAGCGGCCCGTAGAACGACCGGTCGAGGCTCACGCTCTTCAGCAGCGGATGCGCGCCGTACGCTTCGAGCCCTTCGCGTGACAGCTTGGTCTGCGCGAAATCGCCGTCGTAGACGATGCCGTTCCAGCCGGGGAAATACCACGACGACGTGCCGAGCCGCACGTTCGGCGGGAGGCCTGCCGCGGCGTCGGCCACGTCCGCCGAGATCGGCGCGGGCAGTACGCCGCGCTTGCGGCGGCCTTTCTTCGGCGCGGCAGCGGGCGGGGACGGTTCGTCCCACAGCAGGCCCGATGACGGGGCGGGCTCGTCGTCATCGGCGGC
>NZ_LZXX01000049.1:0-1209 GCF_001729305.1 Burkholderia sp. A2
AGCAGGCGGATCACGATCTCGCGATCCGAGAAGGACGTGTAGTTATAGGGAATCTCGCGCAAGCGGGGCGCGGGGTCGGCGGCGACGGCGGCGGCCGCGCCATGCGGATCGAAAACTTGTGGTGCGTTCATGTTCGGACGACTCGGAGGGCCGATATCCCGTGCACGGGCGTCGGCAAGCGCGTGGGCGCAATCTTGGGGAAATCTGTTCTGTTACCAGGCGCGCGGCTGTCCTTCATGGGGCCGGAGCGGGCGACTCGCCCCTCCTGGCCGGCGACAGGGCCTGGCGGCACTCGGAACCATCAGCACGATCGCGCGCGGCGCGCATGCCGTTCGGCCGCGGGGCTGGCTGCGCGCGGCGTCGGCTTCAACGGTGCGATCCGAGGGTGCCTCTGCATCTTCCGAATCCTTGATTCAAAACGGAATTCTAACCCATGATCGGGCCGCCCGTGACACGCCGGACAGGTCGTGGGGCTATCGCCGCGCGCCGCGCCGGGCGGGGTTCAGCGCGGTTTCGTCCGACCATTCGCCGTCCGTCCGGTCGGTAACCGTGCGGTTAAATCGGTCAAGCGCGCCGGTAAAAAGCGGCGCCCGGCGGCGCGAATGCCCCGCCCGCACGCGCACGCGACCGCTCACGACCGCCCGGCCGGCATGCCGCTTGCGTGCGGGCGGACCCTTGGCGCTATCATTGACCCTTTACCGTCTGCATCCGCACTGCACGCGAGCGTCCATGGCATCCCACGATTACCTGAAGAAAATCCTCACCGCGCGCGTCTACGACGTCGCGATCGAGACGGAACTCGAACCGGCCCGCAACCTGTCGGCCCGGCTGCGCAACGCCGTTTACCTGAAGCGCGAGGACAACCAGCCGGTGTTCTCGTTCAAGCTGCGCGGCGCGTACAACAAGATGGCGCACATTCCGGCGGACGCGCTCGCGCGCGGCGTGATTACCGCGTCGGCCGGCAACCACGCGCAGGGCGTCGCGTTCTCGGCGGCCCGGATGGGCATCAAGGCCGTGATCGTCGTGCCGGTCACGACGCCGCAGGTCAAGGTCGATGCGGTGCGCGCGCACGGCGGCCCGAGCGTCGAGGTGATCCAGGCGGGCGAATCGTACAGCGATGCGTACGCGCATGCGGTCAAGGTGCAGCAGGAGCGCGACCTCACGTTCGTCCATCCGTTCGACGATCCGTACGTGATCGCCGGCCAGGGC
>NZ_LZXX01000049.1:1325-1572 GCF_001729305.1 Burkholderia sp. A2
GTAATCGGCGTGCAGGCCGAGGATTCGTGCGCGATGGCGCAGTCGCTGGACGCGGGCGAGCGTATCGAGCTGAGCGAAGTCGGCCTGTTCGCGGACGGCACCGCGGTGAAGCTCGTCGGCGAGGAAACCTTCCGGCTGTGCCGCGAATTCCTCGACGGCGTCGTGACGGTCAACACCGACGCGCTGTGCGCGGCGATCAAGGACGTGTTCCAGGACACGCGCAGCGTGCTCGAGCCGTCCGGCGCGC
>NZ_LZXX01000050.1:0-2408 GCF_001729305.1 Burkholderia sp. A2
TCCTATAACAAGTCTGCCTTAACAGGACTTGTGGATTCTCGTGTGTGATACACACAACTCAAAATTACTGCTTCTTCCAAGATTGGTTCTGTTGGCCACGCCAGCAGAACAACCCTCTTTGCCTGATGACCATAGCGAGTCGGTCCCACCCCTTCCCATCCCGAACAGGACCGTGAAACGACTCTACGCCGATGATAGTGCGGATTCCCGTGTGAAAGTAGGTAATCGTCAGGCTCCCTAAGCCAAGAACCCCCGCCCGACCAGGCGGGGGTTTTTGCATTTCGGCCTCCAAAAAAGCATGGGGCGAAGCGTTCCGAGGCGACGTACGCCGGGCTCCTCCGCCGCAAACCATTGCAGCATCAAACTCTCCTACTTGCTTCCATCTTCGGCGATTCCACCGATTATTGATCGTATCTTCGATCTAACCGCGCTTTGCTCCCGCAAACGCATATCGACAAGCGCGATTGCGTGACCCGCCTTCCGCTTCCTGCGGCCCGCCACCTCGTCTCTGCTCCATCTTTGATCAAAGCGATCGGACCAAGGGGGGGGGCAGCGCCGTACGCGTATAGCGGCTCGGACAAGATCAAAAATCGGCGCGGTTCCTTTCGATGTCCGTCATTGACCGTCCTGTAACGCGTAGATTTCCTCGATGGCGAATGGGCTCCACTACCTACGCGGTCTCGTTCATCACCCGTAGGCGTGAATTATGTGCTGCCTGCGCCGACGCCTGGCGGCGTTCGGCGCGTATCGTATCCGGATCGTCGAATGGAGAGTCTCGGGGCAAGCGAAAGCTGGTGCATCGTGTTTTGGCCTTGATCCCGCGCCAGCTGAGCATTGCCGGACAGCGCATGCTGGATGTCGACGCTCTGCCACCATATATCGGCTTTATAACGGCTCCGGGTGCGTGAGGTACGGCAAAGGCGCTTGCGTCGAATCCGGCACGGATAGTCGCGTTCAACCGGGCGAGGCGGGTGCGGAACACGAATGGTAGCGATATCGATTGTTTGCGAAGATTCGCTGCGATAAGCCGGCCGCTGATGTTAGGCGGTTTCCACGAAGGGGCGTGGGGCCGCCGAGCGTAAGGACCACTCGATGGATGCGGCGGCAGTGAGGTTATGGAGACGGCTGGACCTATACGCACGTCGTCGCCGAGTAGCGGCTGTGAGCATCGCAGGGCCTGCACAATCGCCGGATTCATCCTGCGGGACGTCGTCGGGCCAGCACGTGCCGATTCATCGTTTGTGCGCGCCCTAGCCGGCGAAATCCCCAACCCCCGTACCCCGGCATCGAGTGATGCCTTCAACTGTTGACGCGCCCCAGGCGCCAGGCATGCTCTTGGGCTCCGCGGTGACGCTGTCAGCCAGAACGTGCGTCGAACCTCCCTGACCGGGCTCGTGCGGCACCGGGGTGCTTGCCGGAGCCGCGGCACGTGCAGTTGCAACCGCGAAGAATGTCGCTGCGGGCCAAGCGGGCGCCTAGAGGCTTGTACTGGCGTAGGAGAACGACCACACACGGAATCGTGCGTTCCAATGAAGCTATCGAACACAGCAAGGAGCGTCCGAATTCGGTGATGGAGCCGGCTTGCTGCAATCGCCAGAAGGGCGAAGCTCTGGTCCATACACGAGCCCCAGCATTGAGGTCAGGCTGCCTGCAGTGCCGGCCGCAGAGCGTCTATTCCGCGCCGGAAGCGCCGTCGACGCTCCCGTGAACAACCTCCAGCCGGCTCTCCAAACCCGCCCGGCACGAAATTTGCCGAAATTTTGTGTCTACCCGCTTGGCATTGTGCGAAAGAGGCCGTATGATGGCGGTCTTTCGTTTTTAGCGCAGATGCAGATCGGCGTTGAAGGCGGAGTCTGACGAAGATGTGGCGCCGGTCGGCAACATCTCGCGCTTGCCTTAGCCGGGCGAGGGCAGGGATCGGCGGAAAGCGGAAGTCGGGAAGAAAGTGAAAATAATCTTCCGGATGTGCTTGACAGGAGTGCGATGCACCCCCATAATCGTCAGTTCTCTACGGAGGGGTGCCCGAGTGGCTAAAGGGGGCAGACTGTAAATCTGTTGGCTTACGCCTACGTTGGTTCGAATCCAACCTCCTCCACCAAGATATCAGCGCAGTGAGCGGTAAGGAATCGTTAGTGGCCCATGCGGGTGTAGCTCAATGGTAGAGCAGAAGCCTTCCAAGCTTACGACGAGGGTTCGATTCCCTTCACCCGCTCCAGACCGCTAAGTTGAAGCGTAGCGCCCATGTGGCTCAGTGGTAGAGCACTCCCTTGGTAAGGGAGAGGTCGGCAGTTCGATCCTGCCCATGGGCACCAGCAGTAAAAAAGTCAGTGTCTTGTTTGCGCGCGGCGCAACCTGTGAAATTCCTTTTGGGAGTTGAAAATGGCCAAGGAAAAGTTTGAGCGGACCAA
>NZ_LZXX01000051.1:0-502 GCF_001729305.1 Burkholderia sp. A2
CCCTTCTTGCCCTCCTCGTTCGAGAACCACGTCACGTACTCGGTCCACATCCGCAGCGCGGTTTCGCGATCGAGCAGGTTGCGCTGCGGATACATGCGCATGCCGCCGACCGTCTTGCCCGTCACGAGCCATGCAAGCGACACCCACGGGTTGTACGACGCGACGCGCGTCGCGTCGGTGCCGGCCGACACCTTCAGCCCCTTGGCGAGCATCTTCGCGACCGGCGGCGTCGCCTCCGCGGCTTGCGCGCCGTAGCGCTCGACGAAGTATTCGCCCTGGTACGCCATCCGGTGCTGCACCGCGATGCCGCCGCCGAGCGCGGCGATCCGGTCCATCGATTTCTCGGTGATCGTTTCCGCGTGATCGAAGAACCAGTTCAGCCCTTCGAGCGGGATGTCCTCGTTGACCTTCTCGAACACGTCGAGCGCGCGGCTGATCGTTTCGTCGTAGGTCGCGTGCATGCGCCACGGCCAGCGGTTTTCCGCGAGCACGCGCACGACGC
>NZ_LZXX01000052.1:0-566 GCF_001729305.1 Burkholderia sp. A2
TCGTCGACTTCCAGATGCAGCGTGCGCGCGATTTCCGGCATGTCCGCGCGACCGTGGTACGGCGCCATCGCGAGCGTCTCGATCAGGCCGGCCATCAGGTTGGTCGACACCTGCGGCAGCCAGCTGCCGAGCTCGAGCCCCTTCTTCGTCGCTTCGCCGGTCTGGCGTGCGGTCATCTTCGCGTAGATGTCGTCGACGAGCTTGCGGAACGCCGGGTCCAGACGATTGCGCGGGTGCTTGAACGGCACCTTGATCTCGGCGATCACGCGGCCCGGGTTCGACGACAGCACGAGGATCCGGTCGCACATGAACACCGCTTCCTCGATGTTGTGCGTGACGATCAGCACCGACTTGATCGGCATGCGGCCCTGCGTCCACAGATCGAGCAGGTCGGTACGCAGCGTCTCGGCCGTCAGCACGTCGAGCGCGGAGAACGGCTCGTCCATCAGCAGAATGGTCGGATCGACGACGAGCGCGCGCGCAAACCCGACGCGCTGGCGCATCCCGCCCGACAGCTCCCGCGGGTACGCGTTCTCGAAGCCGTCGAGACCGATCAGGTCGATCGC
>NZ_LZXX01000053.1:0-359 GCF_001729305.1 Burkholderia sp. A2
GCGGCGAGTTCGCGCTCGCGTTCGTCCAGCGCAGCCTGCCGGCGCGCCACGCCCGCGCGCGCGGATTCGACCTGCTGACGCAGCGACTGCAGCGTCGCCGCGGCCTGGGTCGCGCCGAGCTGCGCATCGACGAGCTCGTCGGCGAGACGGATCGCGTCGTCGACCGCCGGCGCGCCCGTCGCGAGATCCACGGCACCGCTGCGGACATCGCCCCATGCGCCGTCGCGACGCGCGCGCGCCGCCAGCACGTCGGCGGTCGTGACGACCTTGTGGTTCTCCGCGAAATGCTTTTCCTGCAACTCAAGCCGTTCGAGCTCTTCGAGCGCGCCGTCCCGCGCGTCGCGCGCGGCAGCGGCCGC
>NZ_LZXX01000053.1:384-684 GCF_001729305.1 Burkholderia sp. A2
GCCGCGCTCGCGCGTTCGCTGTCTTCCTTGAGCAGCGCGGCGAGCCGCGCCGCCGACGGCACGTCGAGCGCACGCAGCGCATCGACCGGCATGCGCCATTGGCCGAGTGCGTCGAGCGCGCCGGACAGCGTGCGTTCGGCAGCCGCGATGTCGTGCGCGAGGGCTTGCTCGCGCGGGCCGCTGTTGCGAAAACCCTGCGCATCGGCCAGCGCCGCGCGCAACGCTTCCGGCACGTCGACGGTCGACAGGCGCGCCTGTTGTTCGCGGACCTGCGCCAGTTCGCGCGTGCGTTCGTCGAGC
>NZ_LZXX01000054.1:0-368 GCF_001729305.1 Burkholderia sp. A2
ACGGCGACTACCTGTCGCTGAATTCGATCCTCGACGCGCAGCATCCGCTGTCGCCCGATCACAACGAGATGCTGTTCATCATCCAGCATCAGACGAGCGAGCTGTGGATGAAGCTCGCGCTGTTCGAGCTGCGCGGTGCGCTCGATGCAGTGCGCACCGACGCGCTGCCGCCCGCGTTCAAGATGCTCGCGCGCGTGTCGCGCATCCTCGAGCAACTGGTGCAGGCGTGGAACGTGCTGTCGACGATGACGCCGTCCGAGTATTCGGCGATGCGGCCGTATCTCGGCCAGTCGTCGGGCTTCCAGTCGTACCAGTATCGGCAGCTCGAATTCCTGCTCGGCAACAAGAACGCGCAGATGCTGCAGCCG
>NZ_LZXX01000054.1:399-1296 GCF_001729305.1 Burkholderia sp. A2
CAGGTGCGCGCGACGCTCGAGGCGCCGTCGTTCTACGACGAGGTCGTGCGCCTGCTCGCGCGGCGCGGGTTCCCGATCGCGCCCGAGCGGCTCGAGCGCGACTGGACGCAGCCGATGCGGCACGACGAGACGGTCGAAGCCGCGTGGCTCGAGGTCTATCGTCATCCGCAGCAGCACTGGGAGCTGTACGAGATGGCCGAGGAACTCGTCGATCTCGAGGATGCGTTCCGTCAGTGGCGCTTCCGTCACGTGACGACGGTCGAACGCATCATCGGCTTCAAGCAGGGCACGGGCGGCACGAGCGGCGCGCCGTACCTGCGCAAGATGCTCGACGTCGTGCTGTTCCCCGAACTCTGGCACGTGCGCACCACGCTGTAACGCCCGTCATGCGCCCGCGCGTCACGACGACGGGCGGGCGAGTTCCTCCCCTTCGCGCGGCGGTACACGTTCGGACACGGATCCGCCACCGACGAGATCGCCGCGCCCTATCCTTGCGGCGCCGCACCATCCGCTGCGCACATACCGCCTGCCGGCGCCGCTATGGCCTTCTACCGCGCCCGCCAGCACAGTGCTCGACGAACTCGTCGCCCCTCACGCGCGAAGGACGCTAACACCTTTTGCCGCCGGCGCCGCCGCGCCCGCCCTGCCCCGCACGCCGCCGCAGCGCACCATCGAAATGCCGTGTCCGCGCCTTGACTTTCGTTCGGCCGAATACGATCATTCGCTCACACAAAGAGCAAAAGATCGAATTCGACAGGATAGACAGGCAGGAACAGGAGACACGGATGAGCGAATCGCCCTCCGCCCACGCGCCCGTGCTGCTGCACATCGGCGCAGGCTCGTTTCACCGCGCGCACCAGGCGTGGTATCTGCATCGCGTGAACGCGGCCGTGCCGG
>NZ_LZXX01000055.1:0-1340 GCF_001729305.1 Burkholderia sp. A2
GCGACGCCGGCGCCGAGCGCGGCAAGGCCGCCGAGCACACGGCGTCGTTCGGGATCGGCAGGAAGGTCGTCGGGGCGATCGGGGGTGTCGTTCACGTCGTGGGCTCCTCGGATGGGCGGGTGGGCGTTGTCGTTCGATGCGCGCCGGCGCCGCGCGGGCTGCCGCGACGCGGGACGGGACGCGACGGCCGGCCTCGCGCGCGGCGGCGCGACGCGACTGTCACAAAAATGTCATGCACGGGACTATAACGCGGCAAGGGGGGCCGACGAAAGCCGTTCGTCGGACGATTCGACGCTTGCGCGCCGAGCGGCGCGACGCCCGCGCACGAACTAGACTGGAAGCGAGGGCGGTGCGTGACGGTGTGCCGGTGTGCCGCCCGGGCGAGGATCGCCCGGCAACGCCGACGACGGTGTTGCCGAGGCGGCATCGATGCGACGAACGACGCGAGACAGCGAGGCGACGATGACGTGGATGCAGGTCGTTTTCGCATGGCGGCCGCGTACCGGTTGCGCGCCGGTGCCGGCGTGAGCGCACGCCGCGCAGCGGATACGGCAGGCCCGATGCCATGGACAGGAAATTCGACTACCCGGGATTGCTGATCGCGGCGGGCTTCTTCGTGCTGTTCGCCGCGCAGTTGCTGATGCTGCACCCGACGTCGACGCCGATCGCGTACAGCGATTTCCACCGGCTCGTCGCCGCGCGGCTCGTCGACGATCTCGAGGTCGGCCCGGCGTCGATCTCGGGCGCGCTGAAGATGCCGCAGGCCGGCACGGTGCTGCCGGCGTCCGACGCGGCGATCGTGCGGCAGGCCGGCGCGCCGTGGCGCTTCACGACCAGCCGCGTGACCGACGAACACCTGATCGACACGCTGACCGCCGCCGGCATCCGCTATCACGGCACGCCCGACACCGGCTGGATCGCGTCGCTCGCGTCGTGGCTGTTGCCGCTGATGCTGCTCGTGTTCGTGTGGAACATGATGCTGCGCAAGCGCGGCGGGCTGCAGGACTTCACCGGGATGGGCAAGAGCCGCGCGCGCGTGTACGTGCAGCAGGAGACCGGCATCACGTTCGACGACATCGCGGGTATCGACGAAGCGAAGGCCGAACTGCAGCAGCTCGTCGCGTTCCTGCGCAATCCCGATCGCTACCAGCGGCTCGGCGGCAAGATTCCGAAAGGCGTGCTCGTCGTCGGCGCGCCGGGCACGGGCAAGACGCTGCTCGCGCGCGCGGTGGCGGGCGAGGCGGCCGTGCCGTTCTTCTCGATCAGCGGCTCGGCGTTCGTCGAGATGTTCGTCGGCGTGGGCGCCGCACGCGTGCGCGACCTGTTCGAGCAGGCGCAGC
>NZ_LZXX01000055.1:1362-1740 GCF_001729305.1 Burkholderia sp. A2
GCTCGACGCGCTCGGCAAGGTGCGGGGCGTCGGCCCGATGTCGGGCAACGACGAGCGCGAACAGACGCTCAACCAGTTGCTGGTCGAAATGGACGGCTTCCAGGCCGGCTCCGGCGTGATCATCATGGCCGCGACGAACCGGCCCGAGATCCTCGATCCCGCGCTGCTGCGCCCGGGCCGTTTCGATCGTCACATCGCGATCGACCGGCCCGACGTGAACGGCCGCCGCCAGATCTTCGGCGTGCACGTGAAGCGCGTGAAGCTCGCCGCCGACGTCGATCTCGGCGAGCTCGCGTCGCGCACGCCGGGCTTCGTCGGCGCCGATCTCGCGAACGTCGTCAACGAGGCCGCGCTGCATGCGGCCGAACTCGGCAAGCC
>NZ_LZXX01000056.1:0-1518 GCF_001729305.1 Burkholderia sp. A2
CTGATGCAGCACGATCGCGACACCCGCATGCTGTCGTGGCTGCCGCTGTATCACGACATGGGACTGTCGATGCCGTTGCAACTGGCGTCGATCGGGCTTTCGGTGGTGCTGATGTCGCCCGTTGCGTTCGTCCAGCAGCCGGGCCGATGGCTGCGCGCGATTGCCGAACACCGTGCGACGACGTCCGGCGGGCCGAATTTCGCGTATGCGCTTGCCGCGGCCGCGCTCGACGGAAGCGACGACGGCGGCCGGCTCGATCTGTCCAGCTGGCGGGTCGCGTTCTGCGGCGCGGAGCCGATTCATCGCCAGACCGTCACCGATTTTATCGACGCAGCAAGCCCGCACGGCTTCGCTCCGGGGTCGTTCTATCCATGCTACGGGATGGCCGAGGCGACTCTGATCGTATCGGGCGTCCCTTACGGCGAAGGCGCCCATTATCTGGACGTCGACAACGTGAAGCTTGCCGCCGGCATCGTCGAACCGGTTCAGCCCGGCGCCGCGAACGCGAAGAGCCTCGTGTCGTGCGGCGGCACGGCGCCCGGCACCGAGATCCGGATCGCAGGGCCCGATGGTCGCCCGGTGGCCGACCCGAACGGCGTCGGCGAGATCTGGGTGCGCGGCGGCGCGATCGGCGTGGGCTACTACGGTAATCCGGAAGCGACACGGTCGACGTTCGGCGCGCATGTCGATGACGAGCCTGGCGCTCGTCCGTTCCTGCGCACCGGCGATCTGGGCGCGATCGTCGACGGCCGCCTGTACGTGACCGGCCGCGTGAAGGACATGCTGATCGTTCGCGGGCGCAACCTGTATCCGCAGGATATCGAGGCGTGCGTGCAGGACGCGGTGCCGGCGTTGCGCCGCGGGTGCGGCGCCGCCGTATCGGTGCAAGCGGACGGCGAAGAGAAGCTCGTGATCATCCAGGAAGTCGGTCGCACCGCGCGCCGGACGCTGGACCTCGACGCCGCGCTGCGGGCGATGGTGGTCGCGATCGGCGAGGACTTCGGGGTCACGCCGCACGCGATCGTGCTGGTCGAGCCGGCGACCATCGAAAAGACTTCCAGCGGCAAGATCGCGCGCGCGCTGTGTCGTCGCGCGTATCTGCAAGGCGAACTGCGCGCCGTCGCCAGCTGGACCGACGGCGCCCATGCGATGGAGGCCGGCGCGGCGCGTGACGATGCGGTGGCGCCGACTGTCGCCGAGGTTGCGCCGCATTCCGATTCGACGCTGATCGAGCGCGAGATCGCGGACCGGATCGTACGGATCGTCGCCGAGCGGCTGAAGATCGCCGAGACGCAGGTATCGCGCACGGCCGCGTGGGTCGAGATGGGTTTCGACTCGGTGAGCGCGCTCCAGTTTTCGTTGAAGGTGCAGCACACGATCGGGCTGACGTTCGACGCCGCCGTGCTGTGGGACTGTTCGAACGTCGAGCAGCTTGCCGCGCATCTGGCGCGGATGCAGGGCGCGGCCGATGCGTTGCGATCGAGCGATGCGCCCGCATCGGCCGCCGCGCACGCGCAT
>NZ_LZXX01000057.1:0-12034 GCF_001729305.1 Burkholderia sp. A2
CGCGATCGGCCGCGAGACGGGCAAGCCGCTGTGGGAAGCGCGCACCGAAGTCGCGGCGATGGCCGCGAAGGTCGGCATCTCGATCCAGGCGTACCAGGAACGCACCGGCGAGAAGCGCCAGGACATGGCCGACGGCGTCGCGGTGCTGCGTCACCGCCCGCACGGCGTCGTCGCGGTGTTCGGCCCGTACAACTTCCCCGGCCATTTGCCGAACGGTCATATCGTGCCGGCGCTGATCGCCGGCAACACCGTGGTGTTCAAGCCGTCGGAGCTCGCACCGGGCGTCGCGCGCGCGACGGTCGAGGTGTGGCACGAAGCCGGGTTGCCGGCCGGCGTGCTGAACCTCGTGCAGGGCGAGAAGGACACCGGCATCGCGCTCGCGAATCACCGGCAGATCGACGGGCTGTTCTTCACCGGCAGCTCGGATACCGGCACGCTGCTGCACAAGCAGTTCGGCGGCCGTCCGGAAATCGTGCTCGCGCTCGAGATGGGCGGCAACAATCCGCTCGTGATCGGCGAAGTCGAGGACCTCGACGCGGCCGTGCATCACACGATCCAGTCGGCGTTCCTGTCGGCCGGCCAGCGCTGCACGTGCGCACGCCGTATCTTCGTGCCGCAGGGCGCGTTCGGCGACCGCTTCCTCGCGCGCTTCGCGGACGTCACGTCGAAGATCACGGCGGACGTGTTCGACGCCGATCCGCAGCCGTTCATGGGCGCGGTGATCTCGGCGCGCGCGGCCGCGAAGCTGGTGGATGCGCAGGCGCGCCTGGTCGAGCAGGGCGCGAAGCCGATCGTCGCGATGACGCAGCGCGATCCGCGCCTGGGCTTCGTGAACGCGTCGATCATCGACGTGACGGGCGTCGCGAACCTGCCCGACGAAGAGCATTTCGGCCCGCTCGCGCAGATCGTCCGCTACGCAACGTTCGACGATGCGATCGAGCGCGCGAACGATACCGCGTTCGGCCTGTCCGCCGGCCTGCTGGCCGACGACGCGAACGCGTGGGAGCACTTCCGCCGCACGATCCGCGCCGGGATCGTCAACTGGAACCGGCCGACCAACGGCGCGTCGTCGGCCGCGCCGTTCGGCGGCACGGGCCGCTCGGGCAACCATCGGCCGAGCGCGTACTACGCGGCCGACTATTGCGCGTACCCGATGGCGTCGGTCGAAAGCACGCAACTGACTTTGCCCGCGAGCCTGTCGCCGGGCCTGCATTTCTGATCGAGGGAGCGACGATGAACGCACAAGAAGCCAATTTCGACGGGCTCGTCGGCCCGACCCACAACTACGCCGGGCTGTCGTTCGGCAACGTGGCGTCGCTGAACAACGAGAAGTCGGCCGCGAACCCGAAGGCGGCCGCGAAGCAGGGGCTGCGCAAGATGAAGCAGCTCGCGGACCTCGGTTTCGCGCAAGGCGTGCTGCCGCCGCAGGAGCGGCCGTCGCTGCGCCTGTTGCGCGAGCTCGGTTTCTCCGGCAAGGACGCGGACGTGATCGCGAAGGCCGCGAAGCAGGCGCCTGAACTGCTCGCCGCGGCGAGCTCGGCATCGGCGATGTGGACCGCGAACGCGGCCACCGTCAGCCCGTCTGCCGACACGAGCGACGGCCGTGTGCAGTTCACGCCGGCGAATCTGTGCAGCAAGCTGCATCGCGCGATCGAGCACGAAGCGACGCGCCGTACGCTGTCCACGCTGTTCGCGGACCCCGCGCACTTCGCGGTGCACGAAGCACTGCCGGGCACGCCGGCGCTCGGTGACGAAGGCGCGGCGAACCACACGCGCTTTTGCGCCGAATACGGCAAGCCGGGCATCGAATTCTTCGTGTACGGCCGCGCCGAATACCGCCGCGGCCCCGAGCCGAAGCGCTTCCCGGCGCGCCAGACCTTCGAGGCGAGCCGCGCGGTCGCGCATCGCCACGGGCTCGCCGAAGAAGCGACGGTCTACGCGCAGCAGGATCCGGACGTGATCGACGCGGGGGTGTTTCACAACGACGTGATCTCGGTCGGCAACCGCGACACGCTGTTCACGCACGAACGCGCGTTCGTCAACAAGCAGGCGATCTACGACACGCTGACCGCCGCGCTCGACGCACGCGGTGCGCGCCTGAACGTGATCGAGGTGCCCGACGCAGCGGTGAGCGTGAACGACGCGGTCACGTCGTATCTGTTCAACAGCCAGCTGCTGTCGCGCGCGGACGGCTCGCAGGTGCTCGTCGTGCCGCAGGAATGCCGCGAGAACGAGCGGGTCGCCGCCTATCTCGACCAGCTCGCTGCCGGCAACGGCCCGATTCACGACGTGCTCGTGTTCGACCTGCGCGAAAGCATGAAGAACGGCGGCGGCCCCGCGTGCCTGCGCCTGCGCGTCGTGCTGACCGAAGCCGAGCGCGCGGCCGTCACGTCGAACGTATGGATCAACGACACGCTGTTCGCGTCGCTCGACGCGTGGATCGACAAGCACTATCGCGATCGCCTCGCCCCGGAAGACCTCGCCGATCCGGCGCTGCTCGACGAGTCGCGCACGGCGCTCGACGAGCTCACGCAGATCCTGCGCGTCGGGTCGCTGTATGACTTCCAGCGCTGAGCACGGCATGTCGGCGAACGCGTTGCTCGGCGATTTCCTCGCGTTCACGCTCGCGGGTGGCGCGCCGGCCGAACAGGACGGCGCGTGCGCGGGCGGCGCGGTGCGCTGGCAATGGCTCGGTGACGGGCTGCTCGCGTTCGAACCGGCAGCCGCCGACGCCGCGACGCGCGCGAGCGTGCTCGTGTCGGCCGGCGTGCATGGCGACGAGACCGCGCCGATCGAGCTGCTGTCGCTGCTCGTGCGCGATTTCGCGTCGGGCGCGCTGGCGCTCGCGTGCCGGCTGCTCGTCGTGCTCGGCAACGTGCCGGCGATGCGCGCGGGCGAACGCTATCTCGACGACGACCTGAACCGCCTGTTCAGCGGCCGTCACGCGCAAGTGGCCGCGAGCCGCGAAGCGCCGCGCGCCGCGCAGCTCGAAGCGGCGGCCGCCGCCTTCTTCGCGGCCGCGCCGGCGGGCGGCGCGCGCTGGCACATCGACATGCACACGGCGATTCGCGCATCGGTGTTCGAGCAATTCGCGCTGCTGCCGCATACGGGCACGCCGCCGACGCGCGCGATGGTCGAATGGCTCGGCGATGCACGCATCGCGGCCGTGCTTCTGCACACGGCGAAGGGCAACACGTATTCGCATTTCACGGCCGAGCATTGTGGCGCGCTCGCGTGCACGCTGGAACTCGGCAAGGTGCGGCCGTTCGGCCAGAACGACCTGACGCGCTTCGCGCCGGCCGACCGCGCGGTGCGCAAGCTCGTGTCGGGTGGGCGGGGCGGCCATCCGTGGGGCGGCCATCCGCGGGGCGACCATCCGTCGCTGCCGCGCGTGTTCACCGTGATCGACCAGATCACGAAGCAGAGCGACGCGCTCGAGCTGTTCGTCGCGGCCGACGTCGCGAACTTCACCGCGTTCCCGCGTGGCACCGTGCTCGCGCAGGACGGCGACTACCGCTATACGGTGAAGCACGACGAGGAACGCATCGTGTTTCCGAACCCGACCGTGAAGCCGGGTTTGCGTGCGGGTCTGCTCGTCGTCGATACGACGCGCGACACGCTGGCCGCGCTCGTCTGATCGATGTGCAATCGTGCGGGCCGCATCGTCCCGCGGCCCATTCATTTTTGCGATGACGCCTGCCCGCCGCGCGGACGGCGCGCGCGTGGCGCTTGCATATTTGCGACACGGTCTTGCGAGTTCGACGCGTCGCGTGGCGGCCGCAGTGCGCGCAGCGCAGCATCGCGCATCGGCGGCCGCTTTGCCGTATCGGGCCGCGCGGATTGGTACAATCGCGACCTTGCGGCTGTTGCGCCGCATCACGGCGCCGCGTTGGCATTGTCGGTGGCATTCGACCCTGCCATGCTGCATGCGCCCGTAGTTCCGGAACATTCGAGTATCGAGGAGAACACCTGATGAAGTTGGATTGGCGTAAAGTGGCCGCGCACGCGGTGGTGGCGGCATCGGCGGTGGCGGCAGGCAGCGCGTTTGCCGCGGATCTCAAGGAGATCCGGTTCGGCGTCGAGGCCTCGTACGCACCGTTCGAATACAAGACGCCCGACGGCAAGCTGACCGGCTTCGACATCGACATCGGCAACGCGGTGTGCGCGAAGCTGAAGACGAAGTGCGTGTGGGTCGAGAACGACTTCGACGGCCTGATCCCGGCGCTGCAGGCGCGCAAGTTCGACGCGATCAACTCGGACATGACGATCACCGACCAGCGCAAGCACGCGATCGCGTTCACCGATCCGATCTACACGATTCCGAACCAGCTGATCGCGAAGCAGGGCAGCGGCCTGCTGCCGACCCCGCAATCGCTGAAGGGCAAGCGCGTCGGCGTGCTGCAGGGCACGATCCAGGAAGCGTACGCGAAGAAGAAGTGGGCGCCGGCCGGCGTTGATGTCGTGCCTTACCAGACGCAGGATCTGGCGTATGCCGACCTGAAGTCGGGCCGTCTCGACGCGACGTTCCAGGATTCGGAAGCCGGCTCGAAGGGGTTCCTGACGAAGCCGCAAGGCCAGGGCTTCGCGTTCGCGGGCGGCACGGTCAGCGACGCCGAGATCCTCGGCTCGGGCGTCGGCTTCGGCCTGCGCAAGAACGACGCGGCGCTGAAGACCGCGCTCGATCAGGCGCTGAAGGACCTGAAGGCCGACGGCACGATCGACAACCTCGCGAAGAAATACTTCAGCGTGCCCGTGACGCTCAAGTAAGCGCGTCGCTCGATCGCATGACGTGAAAAACCGGCCGCTGCGGCCGGTTTGCTTTTGTGGAGCGAAAACGACGCGAGGTGGGCCCGCCGTCAGCCGGGCTGCGCGGCGAAGAATCGTCCCAGCTCGCGCGCGAGTTCGTTGAGCACGGCCATCTCCTGTTGCGAGATCTTGCGCGCGGGTTGCGCGCCGGCCCAGTCGCCGTACAGCAGCGCGACGCTCGTCGTGCCGACGCGCACGGGCAGCAGCACGAACGCGCGCGCGTCGTCGAACGCGTCGAGATACCACGCGGGCAGGCGCTTCGTCATCTTCGGGTCCTGCGCCTGCTCGATGAAGATGCCGACCGAGTTCGAGATCGCGAGATGAAACACGTCCGGCTCGAAGCGTTCGTCGAAATGCAGCCGGTCGAGCGCCGTATCGACGCCGGGGCCGAAACCTAGGCGTGCGGCGAACGTGCCGTCGTCGTGCCGCACGAACATCACGGTGCGCGTGAACGCGAGGCCGGCCAGCAGGCTTTCCGACGCGAGCGCGAGCACCGGCGTCAGCACGTGCTCGGACGGCAGCGCGCGCAGGTCCGCGAGGCCGGCTTCGAGGCATGCCTCGGGCGCGGCCTGCGCGCGCGCGATCGCATCGGCGTTCGCGCGCAGCTCGACGATCTCGCGCATCACGGTGTCGCTCGCTTCCTCGCGCGCGAGCCGATCGGCGATCTCGACGAGCGCGTCGGATTCCATGTCGAGCTCGGCGCCGTAGTGCTGCGCGAGCGCCGCGATGCGCGCGTCGCGCTGCGGGCTCGCGGGCATGACGAGCGCACCGGCGACGTCGGTCGAGCAGCGGCTCACCGCGCGCAGCCAGCGGGTGCGGTGGGCCTGGCTGTCGTCGGCCGTCGGGTCCGCGTGGCGGGCGTCGCCGTCTTCGTCGTCGAACGCGTCGGCACGGGTGGCGCGATCGTCGTTGGCCATCCCCGCGCGGATCACGTCGGGCAGCCGCCAGCGCGCGGCTGCTTCGAGGCCGATCTCGTCGAAGCCGACGCCGAGGACGTCGACGCACGCGGCCGCTTCGTCCCCGTTCAGCTCGGCCGCGCGGCGGCGGATGCGGTCCCATTCGCTGTCGAGATAGCAGACCACCAGCAGCTTGCCGACCTGGCGCATCAGCGTGCAGACGACGGCTTCCTCGCCGCCGCGCAGTTCGGCGTGCTCGGTGAGCTTGCGCGCGACGCAGCCGGACAGCAGCGCACGGTTCAGCTCCAGCTTTGCGTCGATGCGCCGCGGCGTGCTCTGATGGAAGTGGTCGACGAGCTTCAACCCGACTACGAGATGGCCGACGGCGTCCATGCCGAGCACCATCAGCGCGCGGGTCACGGTGGTGATGTTGCCGCCGAACGCCATGTACATCGCGGAGTTCGCGAGCCGCAGCACTTTCTGCGTGAGCGCGAAGTCCGACAGCACGACGCGCACGAGCGCGGTGAAGTCGAGGTCGTCGTTCTTCATCGCGGCCATCGTCGCGCGCAGCGATTCCGACAGCAGCGGGAAATCGCCCCGTTCGTTCATCCGGGCCCACAGCTTGTCGAGCAGCGCGGTGCGGGGCAGGTATTCGGTGGTTGACATACGGATCTTTCGGTTCGCCGCGCGCGTCAGGCGGCGGCGTGCAGGTGCAGCTGCTGCGCCTCGAAGCGCCGCGCGAGCTCCTCGGACGGCAGCGCCTGGCAGACGAGCCAGCCCTGGATGTGATTGCAACCCATCTCCGTCAGCAGCTCGCGCTGCGCCTCGGTCTCGACGCCTTCGGCGACGAGCTCGAGATCCAGTGTTTGCGCGAGGCCGACCACCGCCGACACGATCGCGCGGTCGTTGCGCGACGTCAGCAGGTTCTCGACGAAACTGCGGTCGATCTTCAGCTTCGCGAGCGGGAAGCGCTGCAGATAGGCCAGGCTCGAATAGCCGGTGCCGAAATCGTCGACCGCGAAGCGGATGCCGAGACCGGTCAGCTCCTCGAGCAGCATTTTCGCGTGCGCGGGATCGTGCATCAGCAGGCTTTCGGTGATTTCGAGCACGATGCGGCGCGGGTCGATGCCGGTCAGCGTGATCGCCTCGCGCACGCTCTGCGTGAAGCGCGGGTCGCGGAACTGCTGCGGCGACACGTTGACCGCCACGTATTGCAGCGCGAGCCCCTGGCCGTCCCACGCGACGAGCTGCATGCACGCCGCCTTGAGCACCCAGTTGCCGAGGTAGTTGATCAGGCCGATCGATTCGGCGAGCGGGATGAAGGTGGCCGGCGGCACGAGGCCGTGCACCGGATGGCGCCAGCGGATCAGCGCCTCGACGCCGACCACCGCGCCCGACTGGCTGCGCGTGATCGGCTGGAAATGCAGCGAAAACTCGCCGTTGCGCACGCCGTCGTACAGGTCGGCTTCGAGCTTGAGCCGTTCGGCGTCGGCCGGATCGTCGACGGGCGCATGGAACGCGAGCGCGTTGCCGCCCGATGCCTTCGCCTGCGAGAGCGCGTGGTCGGCGCGGCGCAGCAGCGGGCTGTGATGCTGCGCGCGATGCGGCGCGGCACGTTCGTCCGGATAGAGCGCGATGCCGATGCTCGCGGACAGGTGCACGGTCTGCCCCTGGAACACGTAAGGCTCGCGCACCGCGGCCTGCAGCCGGCGCGCGAGCGAATCGGCGGCATGGCTTGCCTGCGTGCGGTCCGGTGCGCCCAGCACGACCGCGAACTTGTCGCTCGCGACGCGCGCGAGCTGCTCGTTCGGCGTGACGAGCGCCTTCAGCCGCTGCGCGGTCTCGCGCAGCAGCATGTCGCCCGCGTCGTAGCCGAGCGCGCGGTTGATCCGCTGGTAGTCGTCGAGGTCGAGCAGCAGCAGCGCCGCGCAGGTGCCGTTCTCGTCGGCGGTCTGCTGCGCGCGCATCAGCGCTGGCACGAGCGCGGACAGGTTGTCGAGCCCCGTCATCGGGTCGTGGTGCATTTCGTAGGTCAGGCGTGCCTCGAGCGCGCGCCACGACGACACGTCGAACGCCGCGATCGCGAAGCCGTCGACGCCGTGGTGGCGGCTCTTGAACGCGCGGACCTCGACGTCCAGCGGATAGGTGAGCGACTTGACGATGCACATCGTCGCCTTCTCGACCTGGCCCGAGCGCGCGGCGCGAGCGAGCAGGCCTTCGAGCGCCGGGGTATCCTGTTCGGCGATCAGGTCGCGCAGCGTCAGCGTATGCAGGTAGTCGCGGTGGTAGCCGATGAAGCGCAGGCTCGCGTCCGACACGTACAGAAAGCGCAGCTCGCGGTCGACGTGGGCGAGGAAATCCACCGTGCCGACCGTCTGTTCCAGCCAGTTGCGCACGGAGTCGTCGCGTCGCGGCGCGACGGCGCGCGCGGGCATCAGCGCGCCGCCCGACCGAGCGAAGCGGCGCAGCGTATGCAAGGCGCTGCGCCAGGAGCCCTTGCGTGACGTCTGTTTCCTGTTGGCTTCCATGTTTCTCGCTGACGTGAAGGGCTGGAACCGGTTGTCCGGAAGGAATAACGGCAGACGGTGCGAAATCTTTAACGGGCCGGCCCCCCGCGGCGCTGCCGCCGGCCGGATCTTCCACGCGGATGTTCGGCAGGCGAACGCCCGCGTGGCCTATATCGAGGCTGACTTTATAAGAAATGAGGACGCAGATGAAGCGAAAACTGTTGCTGGGCGCCATGGCGGCGCTGGTGGCCGGTCATGCGCTGGTGGCGCAGGCGGAACTGAAGCCGGGCGCCGCGGCACCCGATTTCACGACGCAGGCGTCGCTCGGCGGCAAGACTTACACGTACGCGCTCGCGGACGCGCGCAAGCAGGGGCCGGTCGTGCTGTATTTCTATCCGGCGGCGTTCACGAAGGGCTGCACGATCGAGGCGCATGCGTTCGCGGACGCGGTCGACCGTTACAAGGCTTACGGCGCGACGGTGATCGGCGTGTCGGCCGACAACATCGACACGCTGACGAAGTTCTCGGTGAGCGAGTGCCGCAGCAAGTTCCCGGTGGCGGCCGACCCGGACGCGAAGATCATCCGCGAGTACGACGCGAAGCTGCCGGCGCTCGACCGGGCGAACCGCGTGTCCTACGTGATTTCGCCGGAAGGGAAGATTCTCTACGAATACACGAGCCTGTCGCCCGACAAGCACGTCGAGAACACGCTCGCCGCCGTCAAGGCGTGGGCCGACGCGCACCCGAAGCAGTAGGCGGCTACCCGCGCGCGTGAAAACGGCCCGTCGTGCGGGCCGCGGGCACGAGCCTGCGCCGCCTTCCGGGCGGCGCCCAGCGGGCCGTTACGCGCGCAGCGCCTGTTCGATCGGCACGCTGCCGCCGACGAAGCCGACGACCTTGCGCGAGATGCCGAGCTTGATCGCCTCGATCGCGGCCCATGCCACATCCTGGCGCGAGACGGGCGGCGCGGGATCGAGCCACGTGTCGGTCAGCGCGATCTTGCCGACGCCCGGGTCGTCCGTCAGCGGGCCCGGCCGCAGGATCACGTAGTCGACGCCCGACGCGATCACGCGATCGTCGCCTTCGCGCTTCATCTGCGAATAGTGGTGCAGCGCGTCCGGCCCGTGCTCCGGCCGGTAGGCGGACAGCGAGCTGACCACCACGAGCTTCTGCGCGTTGTAGGCGAGCGCGTACTCGGCCGCGCGGGCGACCGCATCGCGGTCGACCTGCTCCTCTTCGGTCGCGCCGTCCGATTCGGCCGAGCCGGCCGCGTAGATCACGTGCGTGATGCCCTGGAAAGCGTGCGAGAAATCGTTCGTCAGATCGGCCTCGACGACCCGTGCGCCCGCCAGCGCATAGCCGTGCCGGCGCACGAGCGCCGTGACCTCGAACTCCGGCTGCTTGAGCAGCAGATCCGCGCAGGCCTGGCCCGTCCGGCCGGTCGCGCCAATCAGCAGTACCTTCGTCGTCATGAAACCGCTCCTTGCTCGATGCGTCATCCGTCCAGATAGGGACGGACGACCGATAACTCAAGTGTAATGTCGAATCGGCCCGGCGGTGGGCACGTAATAGGGGGCGTACCGGCATCGGGCGTACCGGCATCGGGCGTACCGGCATCGAGCATACCCGCGCGGGATACCCGGCGTTCGTTCACACGGATGCGGGAATGACGCGCCGACCGGCTATCATGTGCGCGATGCATTTTTCGCCGCTACGCGTGCATCACGCGTCGGCCCACCGGTTGGAGTACTCATGGCATTACCCCTGGACAACGTCAGCATGGCCGTGTTCTGCGACTTCGAGAACGTCGCGCTCGGCGTGCGCGATGCGAAGTACGAGAAATTCGACATCAAGCCCGTGCTGGAGCGGCTGCTGCTGAAAGGCAGCATCGTCGTGAAGAAGGCCTATTGCGACTGGGATCGCTACAAGGGCTTCAAGGCGTCGATGCACGAAGCGAGCTTCGAGCTGATCGAGATTCCGCACGTGCGCCAGTCGGGCAAGAATTCGGCCGACATCCGGCTCGTCGTCGACGCGCTTGACCTCTGCTACACGAAGTCGCACGTCGATACGTTCGTGATCATCAGCGGCGATTCGGATTTTTCGCCGCTCGTGTCGAAGCTGCGCGAGAACGCGAAGAAGGTAATCGGCGTCGGCGTGAAGAAATCGACGTCGGATCTGCTGGTCGCGAACTGCGACGAATTCATCTTCTACGACGATCTGGTGCGCGAGCAGCAGCGTGCGCTCGCGAAGCGCGAACAGCAGCAGCGCGCGGGCAACGGCGGCGCGAAGCGGCCCGACGAGCCGTCGCGCAAGCACGACATGGATGCACGCAAGGCCGAGGCGATCGCGCTGGCGGTCGAGACGTTCGACGCGCTCGCGTCGGAGCGCGACGACGTCGGCAAGATCTGGGCGTCGGTGCTCAAGAGCGCGATCAAGCGTCGCAAGCCGGACTTCAACGAGTCGTACTACGGGTTCCGCGCGTTCGGCAACCTGCTCGACGAGGCGCAGGCGCGCGGCCTGCTCGAAGTGGGGCGCGACGACAAGTCGGGCGCGTTCGTGTCGCGAGCCCGCCAGTCGGCCGCGGCCGAGCACGTCGCGGCGGGCGGTGACGGCGGCGCGGCGCACCACGGCGGCCACCACGGCACGCGCGCGGCGGAGCCGGCACCGGCCGGCCGCGACGCGCACCGTCGTGGGCAGCGCACGGAAGCGGTCGTTCACGACAGCGTGCAGATCGACGCGGAAGACGCGGCGCTTGACGAGGTCGCCGACGCGGCGCCGGCCGACGCGCTTGACGCGCCCGATATGACCGACGCGCACGGCGACGCGAAGGATGGCCGCAAGCGTGCGCGCAAGAGCGCGGCAAAGAAGACCGCCGCGAAGAAGGGCGCGGCCGCGAAGGGCGCAGGTCGCCACGCGGCCGGCAAGCCGGACGCCGCCGTGCAGGGCGACGCGACGCACGGTGGCGATGCGCACGCGTCCGGTCGGCATGCGGACGAACCGCATCGCGACGCGGCGCATGACGACCGGCACGCGGCGGCGACGCCCGCCGAGCCGGCGCCGCGCGCTTCCGGCGCTCGGGACGAGACCGTGCAACCGTCGCACGACGCGGCGCTCCCGGAAGCGGCGGCCGACACCCCGACCACCGCCAAGCCGAAGAAACCGGCCCGCAAGGCGGCGCCGCGCGCGCGTCGTCCGCGCAAGACGACGACTGCCGCCGAGTAACCGCGGCAGCCGGGCAGTCGGCCGGGTTTCGTCCGCAACCGGGCGACACCCGCGCCGCGCACGCCGGGCCGGCGCCCCGCCGGCCTGCCGTGCTACCCGTTCAGCCCATACGGCTGCGTCATCACTTCGAGGAAGTGACCGTCCGGATCGTCGAAGTACACGCCGCGTCCGCCGTTGTGGCGGTAGATGTCGTCGGCTTGCCGCTTGGCCGGGTCGGCCCAGTGCGGCAATCCGCGTTCGCGAATGCGCGCGAGCACGCGATCGAAGCCGGCTTCGTCGATCAGGAACGCGTAATGCTGCGACCGGATCTCGCCCGTCTGTTCGTAAAAATCGAGCGACACGCGATTGTCGAGCGCGACGACCAGCATCGCGCCGAACGGCGTCGGCGGCGGCAATTCCAGCAGTTCGGTGAGGAAGCGGCTCGACGCATGCTTGTCGCGGCACCAGACGATCGTGTGGTTGAGCTGGACGTTCATGGCGGGTTCCCGTGCGGCGGGGCGGCGGTGGACATGGACACACGATAGGCGATCGCGGCCGGCAAGCAAGCCCGGCAACCGAGCGCGCCAACCAAGCCCGTCAACCAAGCCCGTCAATCGAGCCCGT
>NZ_LZXX01000057.1:12282-263051 GCF_001729305.1 Burkholderia sp. A2
GTCAATCGAGCCCGTCAATCAAGCCCGTCAATCAAGCGCAAAAGACGGCTGCCCGAAGGGCAGCCGCTTTCGTCACTCGCCGGCGACCGCCGGCCCGCCGGCATTGCCGCGGCGGTTGCGGCGCTTCTCGCCCCAGACGCGGAACCGGTCCATGTACAGGTAGACGACGGGCGTCGTATAGAGCGTCAGCACCTGCGACCCGATCAGGCCGCCGGCGATCGCGATCCCGAGCGGCGCGCGCAGCTCGGCGCCGTCGCCGCTGCCGAACGCGAGCGGCAGCGCGCCGAGCAGCGCCGCCATCGTCGTCATCATGATCGGGCGGAAGCGCAGCAGGCACGCCTCGTGGATCGCATCGAACGACGACTTCCCGTTGTTGCGCGTCTGGTCGATCGCGAAGTCGACCATCATGATCGCGTTCTTCTTCACGATGCCGATCAGCAGGATCACGCCGATCAGCGCGATGATGCTGAACTCGGTCTTGAACAGCAGCAGCGCGAGCAGCGCGCCGACGCCGGCCGACGGCAGCGTCGACAGGATCGTGATCGGGTGGATGTAGCTCTCGTACAGGATCCCGAGCACGATGTAGACGGCCAGCAGCGCGGCGAGGATCAGGATCGGCTGATCGTTCATCGACTGCTGGAACGCCTGCGCGGTGCCCTGGAAGCTGCCGACGATCGTCGGGGGGACGCCGATCTGCGCCATCGTCTGATAGATGATCTGCGTCGCCTGCGACAGCGACACGCCCGGCGGCAGGTTGAACGAGATCGTCGTCGCGACGAACAGCCCCTGGTGGTTGACCGACAGCGGCGTCGTGCTCGGCCCGAACGTCGCGATCGCCGACAGCGGGATCATCGTCGACTTCGACGTCGACACCGACGCGCCCGACGACGCGCTCGACTTGCCGCTCGCCGCGATCGCGTTGAGCGCCTGGTTGCGCGCGGAGTCGGACGCGATCGCCGCGGCGCTCTGCGCGGCCGTGCCGGCGCTCGACGTGCCGGCCGAGGTCGCGACGAAGGTGCCGGCGGCCGCGTTGGTGGTCTGCGAGCCGTTCGCGCTGCCGCCCGACGTGCTGATCCACACCTGGTTCAGCATTTCCGGGCTCTGCCAGTATTTCGGCGCGACTTCCATCACGACGTGGTACTGGTTCAGCGGGTTGTAGATCGTCGAGACCTGGCGCTGGCCGAACGCGTCGTACAGCGTGTTGTCGATCTGCGCGGGCTTGATGCCGAACCGCGCGGCCGTCGCGCGGTCGATCGTCACCATCGCCTCGAGGCCGCCTTGCTGCTGGTCGGAGTTCACGTCGGTCAGCTCGGGGCGCTTCTGCAGCGCCTCGGTCAGGATCGGCCCCCACTTGTAAAGGTCGGCGCTCGAATCGCCGAGCAGCGTGAACTGGTACTGCGCGTTGCTCTGCCGGCCGCCGACGCGGATGTCCTGCGCCGCCTGCAGGAACGTGCGCGCGCCCGCCACGTCCGCCAGCCGCGGGCGCAACTGCTGGATCACCTGGTCGGCCGACAGCTTGCGCTCGGTGCGGTCCTTCAGCGTGACGAACATGAAGCCGGAGTTGGTCTGCGTGCCGCCGGTGAAGCCCGCGACGCTCTTCACGTTCGGGTTGCCCTGCACGATCCGCATCATCTCGGAGAACTTCAGCTTCATCGCCTGGAACGACGTCGACTGGTCGGCCTGGATGCCGCCGATCATCAGCCCGGTGTCCTGCTGCGGGAAGAAACCCTTCGGCACGACGACGTACAGGTAGACGTTCAGCCCGATCGTCGCGAACAGCGTCAGCAGGATCAACAGCGGCCGGCGCAGCGCCCACGACAGCGAGCGCTCGTAGCCGCGCTGCATGCGCGCGAAGCCGCGTTCGAGGAAGCGCCCGAAGCGGCCCTCGCCGTGCGGATCGTGTTTTTCCGGCAGCAGACGCGCGCACATCATCGGCGTGAGCGTGAGCGACACCGCGAGCGACACGGCGATCGCGAGCGACAGCGTCAGCGCGAACTCGCGGAACAGGCGCCCGACGATCCCGCCCATCAGCAGGATCGGCAGGAACACCGCGACGAGCGAGATGCTCATCGACAGCACCGTGAAGCCGACTTCGCGCGCGCCGTCGAACGCCGCCTGCATCCGCGGCTTGCCGTTCTCGATGTGCCGCGAGATGTTCTCGAGCACGACGATCGCGTCGTCGACGACGAAGCCGGTCGCGACGATCAGCGCCATCAGCGACAGGTTGTCGATCGAGAAGCCGAGCAGGTACATCGCGCCGAACGTGCCGACGATCGAGATCGGCACCGCGACGCTCGGGATCAGCGTCGCGCGCCAGTTGCGCAGGAACAGGAACACGACCATCACGACGAGGCTGATCGCGATCAGCAGCGTGTGCTCGGTGTCCTTCAGCGACGCGCGGATGGTGGTCGAGCGGTCGAGCACCGGCGTGACCGTGATGTCGGCCGGCAGCGACGCGGTGAGCTGCGGCAGCGCCGCGCGCACGCGGTCGAGCGTCTCGATGATGTTCGCGCCGGGCGAGCGGTAGAGGATCACGAGCACCGCGCGCTTGCCGTTCGACAAACCGAGGTTGCGCAGGTCCTCGACCGAATCGACGACGTCGGACAGGTCGGACAGCCGCACGGCCGAGCCGTTGCGGTACGCGACGACGAGGTCGCGGTATTGCGACGCCTGGGACGCCTGGTCGTTCGTATAGAGCTGGAAGCGCTGCGGGCCGAACTCGATCGCGCCTTTCGGCGCGTTGGCGTTCGCGGAGGCCAGCGCCGCGCGCACGTCCTCGAGGCCGATCCCGTAGTGGAACAGCGACTGCGGTTCGAGCTCGACGCGCACGGCCGGGTTCGCGGAGCCGCTCACGGTGACCTGGCCGATCCCGTCGATCTGCGACAGCGACTGCTGCAGCACCGTCGACGCGGCGTCGTACACCTTCGCCGGCGACGCCGTTTCCGAGGTCAGCGCGACGACCATGATCGGCGAATCGGCCGGGTTGACCTTGCGGTAGGTCGGGTTGCTCTTCAGCGCGGCGGGCAGGTCGGCGCGCGCCGCGTTGATCGCGGCCTGCACGTCGCGCGCGGCGCCGTCGATGTCGCGGTTCAGGCCGAACTGCAGGAT
Organism: Burkholderia sp. A2; assembly: GCF_001729305.1. Classification (NCBI taxonomy): domain Bacteria; kingdom Pseudomonadati; phylum Pseudomonadota; class Betaproteobacteria; order Burkholderiales; family Burkholderiaceae; genus Burkholderia; species Burkholderia sp. A2. Next base: position 15,391 of record NZ_LZXX01000057.1, read on the forward strand.
GATCCGCGCATTACCGACCGTACTCGTCGACGTCATTTCGGAGACGTCCGCGATCGAGCCGAGGTGCCGCTCCAGCGGGCTCGTCACGCTGGTCGCGACCGTTTCGGGGCTCGCGCCCGGCAGCGACGCCTGCACCGAGATCGTCGGGAAGTCGACCTGCGGCAGCGGCGACACCGGCAGCTTGATGAACGCGAACAGGCCCGCGAGCGCGACGCCGAGCGCCAGCAGCGTCGTCGCGACGGGGCGGGTGATGAAGGGGCGCGACAGGTTCATGTCGGCACTCGCTGGGCCGCCGCGTGTTCCGACGGATGCGTTTTCGGGAGATGGGGGGGCTGCGCCCCCCCACGCGAACGAAGTGAGCGTGGGGGTCGTTTCATTTACGCATCCGTGCGCGTGCCGGCTTGCGGGCCGTGCCGTTCGAACCAGCCGCGCACGCGGCGCGCGAGCGAGTCGAAGCCGAGGTAGATCACGGGCGTCGTAAACAGCGTCAGCACCTGCGACACGATCAGGCCGCCGGCGATCGCGATCCCGAGCGGCTGGCGCAACTCGGAGCCCGCACCGGAGCCGACGATCAGCGGCACCGCGCCGAGCAGCGCGGCAAGCGTCGTCATCAGGATCGGCCGGAAGCGCAGCAGGCACGCCTGGTAGATCGCCTCGCGCGGCGGCTTGCCTTCGACGCGTTCGGCCTCGAGCGCGAAGTCGATCATCATGATCGCGTTCTTCTTCACGATGCCGATCAGCAGCACGATGCCGATGATCCCGATGATGTCGAGGTCGTGCCCGGTGATCATCAGCGCGAGCAGCGCGCCGACGCCGGCCGACGGCAGCGTCGACAGGATCGTGATCGGGTGGATGTAGCTCTCGTACAGCACGCCGAGCACGATGTACATCGTGACGACCGCCGCGAGGATCAGGAACAGCTGGTTCGACAGCGACGCCTGGAACGCGAGCGCCGCGCCCTGGAAGCGCGTCTGGAACGAGCCGGGCAGGCCGATGTCCTTCTCGGCGGCCTCGATCGCCTTGACGGCTTCGCCGAGCGACGCGCCCGGCGCGAGGTTGAACGAGATCGTCGTCGACGGGAACTGCGACAGGTGCGCGACCAGCAGCGGCGACGGCCGCTCGTGGAACGACGCGATCGACGACAGCGGCACCTGGCCGCCGCCGGCCGACGGCAGGTAGATATCGTTCAGCGATTGCGCGTAGTGCTGCTCCTTCGGCTCCGACTCGAGAATCACACGGTACTGGTTCGACTGCGTGAAGATCGTCGACACGATGCGCTGGCCGAACGCGTCGTACAGCGCGTTGTCGACGGTCGCCGGCGTGATGCCGAAGCGCGCGGCGCTCGCGCGGTCGATCTCGATGTACACCGACTGGCCGTTGCTCTGCAGGTCGGTCGCGACGTCGGCGAGCGACGACTCCTGCTGCAGCCGCGCGACGAGCTTCGGCACCCAGGTCGCGAATTCTTCCGAGTTCGGGCTCGTCAGCATGAACTGATACTGTGTCGGGCTGACCGTCGAGTCGATCGTCAGATCCTGCACCGGCTGCATGAACAGCGAAATGCCGGTGATGTTCGCGACGCGCCGCTGCAGGTCGCGGATGATCTGCGCGGCGGTTTCCTTGCGATCGTCGCGTGCCTTCAGGTTGATCAGCATCCGGCCGCTGTTCAGCGTGATGTTGCTGCCGTCCACGCCGATGAACGACGTGAGGCTGTCGATGTTCGGGTCCTTCAGGATCTCGGCCGCGAGCGCCTGCTGGCGTTCGGCCATCGCGCCGTACGAGATCGACTGCGGCGCCTGCGTGATCGCCTGGATCACGCCGGTGTCCTGCGCGGGGAAGAAGCCCTTCGGCACGTACACGTAGAGCAGGGCGGTCAGCCCGAGCGTCAGCAGCGCGACGACGAGCGTCGAGCGCTGGCGGTTCAGCACCCATTCGAGCGCGACCGCGTAGCGCGCGATCACCCAGTCGATCGCGCGGTGCACGCGCGCCTCGAAGCGGTGGCTCTCCGGCGGCGGCGAATGGCGCAGCAGCTTCGCGCACAGCATCGGCACGAGCGTGAGCGACACGATCGCCGAGATCACGATCGTCACCGCGAGCGTGATCGCGAATTCGTGGAAGAGGCGCCCGACCACGTCGCCCATGAACAGCAGCGGGATCAGCACCGCGATCAGCGACACCGTCAGCGAGATGATCGTGAAGCCGATCTGCCGCGAGCCCTTCAGCGCGGCCTCGAGCCCCGTCTCGCCTTCCTCGACGTAGCGCGCGATGTTCTCGATCATCACGATCGCGTCGTCGACGACGAAGCCGGTCGCGATCGTGAGCGCCATCAGCGACAGGTTGTTCAGCGAGAAGCCGGCCATGTACATCACCGCGAGCGTGCCGATCAGCGACAGCGGCACCGACAGGCTCGGGATGATCGTCGCGTAGACGTTCGCGAGGAACAGGTACATCACCAGCACGACGAGCGCGACCGCGAGCAGCAGCTCGAACTGCACGTCGCGCACGGCCGCGCGGATCATCGTCGTGCGGTCGGTGACGATCTCGACGTCGAGCGCGGCCGGCAGCGTCTCCTGCAGCTTCGGCAACTGCGCCTTGATCGCGTCGACGGTCGCGATCACGTTCGCGCCCGGCTGGCGCTGCACGTTCAGGATGATCGCCGGATCCGCATTCACCCACGCGCCGAGCTTGGTGTTCTCCGAGCCGGCGACGACCGTCGCGACGTCGGTCAGCATCACCGGCCGGCCGTTCTTGTACGCGACGACCGCGCTGTTGTACTGGTCGGCGCTCGTCAACTGGTCGTTCGCGTTGATCGTGTAAGCGCGCGTCGGGCCGTCGAAGTTGCCCTTCGGCGTGTTGACGTTCAGGTTCGAGATCGTCGTGCGCAGATCGTCGAGGTTCATCCCGTACTGCGCGAGCGCGGTCGGGTTCGCCTGGATCCGCACGGCCGGACGGTTGCCGCCCGACAGGCTGACGAGCCCGACGCCGGCGATCTGCGAGATCTTCATCGCGAGGCGCGTGTCGGCCAGGTCCTGCACCTGCGTGAGCGGCAGCGTCTTTGACTTGACCGCGAGCGTCAGCACCGGCGCGTCGGCCGGGTTCACCTTCGCGTAGATCGGCGGGGCCGGCAGGTCGGACGGCAGCAGGTTTCCGGCCGCGTTGATCGCGGCCTGCACTTCCTGCTCGGCGATGTCGAGCGGCAGATCGAGCGAGAACTGCAGCGTGATCACCGACGCCCCGGCCGAGCTTTGCGACGACATCTGGTTCAGCGACGGCATCTGCCCGAACTGGCGTTCGAGCGGCGCGGTGACCGACGACGTCATCACCTCCGGGCTCGCGCCCGGGTAGAAGGTCTGAACCTGGATGGTCGGATAGTCGACCTCGGGCAGCGCGGCGAGCGGCAGGAAGCGCAGCGCGACGAGACCGGCCAGCATGATCGCCGCCATCAGGAGGGCGGTGCCGACCGGCCGGAGAATGAAGAGGCGGGATGGATTCATCGAGCGGCCCGCGCGTTACTGGGCCGCGGGGGCCGCGGCCTGCGACGCGCCGTGCTTGCGCCCGCCGTGACGGGCGGCCGCATCCGATGCGCCCGACGCCGCGCCGGCGCCGTGCGCGCCCGACGCGCCTTTCGGCTTGTCGGCCGGAATCGAGATCTTCGAGCCTTCGCGCAGGCGGTCCGAGCCGTCGGTCACCACGCGTTCGCCGAGCGCGACGCCGCTGACGATGCTCGTGCGTTCGCCGTCGACCGGCCCGATCGTGACCTTGCGCACCGTCACCGTGTTGTCGGGTTTCACGACATAGACGAACTGGCCGATCGAGCCTGTCAGCACGGCGGAGGTCGGCACGATCGTCGCGTTGCGTATCACGTCGACGAGCAGCCGCGTGTTCACGAACTGATTCGGGAACAGCATGCCCTCCTTGTTGTCGAAATTCGCGCGCAGCTTGACCGTGCCGGTGCTCGTGTCGATCTGGTTGTCGAGCGTCGCGAGCGCGCCCGTCTCGAGCGGCACCGTGTTGTTGCGGTTGTAGGCCGTGACCGACAGCTTCTGGCCCGCGTTCACCTGCTTGAGGATCTGCGGCAGGTTGTCTTCCGACGTCGTGAAGATCACGCTCATCGGCTGCAACTGCGTGATCACGACGATGCCGTTGGTGTCGCCCGGCGTCACGTAGTTGCCGGGGTCGACCTGGCGCAGGCCGACGCGGCCCGAGACCGGCGCCGTGATGCGCGCATACGTGAGATTGAGTTTCGCGGAATCGATCGCGGCCTGGTCGGTCTTCACCGCGCCTTCGTACTGCTTGACGAGCGACGCCTGCGTATCGACGGTTTGCGACGCGATCGAGTCCTGCGACAGCAGCGTCTGGTAGCGCTTCAGGTCGAGGCGGGCGGTCGCGAGCAGCGCCGCGTCGCGCGCATGCGTGCCTTCGGCGTTCTCGAGCGCGACCTGGTACGGGCGCGGGTCGATCTGCGCGAGCACGTCGCCCTTCTTGACGATCTGGCCTTCCCGGAACGACACCGACTGCAGGTAGCCCGACAGCTGCGTCTTCACCGTCACGTTCGCGAGCGGCGTGACGGTGCCGAGCGCGGACAGCACGATCGGCATCTCGCCCTGCGTCGCGGTCGCGACCTGCACGGGCTGCGGAACGTTCGCCATCGCGGCGGGGCCGCCGCGGCCGCGATGGCTACCCGCGGCGGCGCTGGCGCCCGCGCCTTTCGCCGTGCTGCCTGCCGCGGGCGTACGGTTCCACGGGTGCCACCACAACAGGCCGCCGATCACGACGACCGCGACGGTGCCGATCAGCAGCGTGCGGCGCGGGCGCCGGGCGACGGCGGGCGCGGGGTCTTTCGAAGGGGGCGTGGGCTTTTGTTCGTTATCCATCGTGTTCTGTCAGGAAGACGGCGCGGCGGGCCGGAAATCGGACTGCAGGCTGCGCGTGGGCGTGCGGGTGACGGGACGGGGCGGCCCGGCTCGGTCCGGGGCCCCGCCGATCCGCGCGGGAAAAGAGCGGTGCGCACCGCGAATGCGGCGCGACGATGGGCATGATCCTACGTGCCGTCCCCGTTACAGTCCAGCGGTCTATCTTTCAACGGGTTACGGTCGTTACACAACGCGACGGCGCAATGACGCAACGGTTACAGGCCGATGCGCCGGGCCGGCGCGCCGCCGATTTCGCGGGTGATTTTCGCGATGCATTCCTGCAGCGCGGGCACCACGTGTTGCTGCAGCCATTCGGGCGGACACTGGTGCGACGCGCCGCCGCAATTCACCGAATAGCGCTGGCCCGACGGGCCGACGAAACCGGCCGCGACCGCATTCAGGCCTTCGCGCCATTCGCCGATCGCGATCGCGTGGCCGTCGCGCATCGCTTCGTCGAGCGCGGGCGTCAGGCGGGCGGATACGTGCGGCCAGTCGTCGCCGGCCGTGGTGCGCAGCGACTCGAGCAACTGGCGGCGCTCGTCGTCCTCGAGCGCGGCGAGATACGCGCGGCCCACGGCCGTACGCGCGATGTCCATCCGCGAGCCGATTTCGAGGCGCGTGACGAGCACGGCCGAGCGCGGGCGGATCACGTCGATCGCGACCATGTCGAGCCGGTCGCGCACCGCGAGGTGCACGGACAGCGACGTGCGCTCGGCCAGCTCGATCATGAATGGCCGCGAACGCGCGCGGATGTCGAAGTTGCGCAGGAAGCCGTGGCTCAGTTCGAGCACCGACGCGGTCAGCACGAAGCGCTCGCTGTCGGGCAACTGGAACAGGAAGCCGGCGCTGACGAGCGTCGCGGTGATGCGCGAGACGGTCGGCTTCGGGATGCCGGTCAATTCGGTCAGTTCGCGGTTGCTGACGGGGGCGTCGGCAGCCGCGATGCGGCGCAGCACGGCGAGACCGCGGGCGAGGGCGGTGATCTCGTCGGGCGACGATTCACGGTCCCGCGACGCGGGAGAGGTTACAGTTGTCGACACGAGGGATTCTCTCTAATTCCGAAACTCGATTTCAATTTTGTTGGTATTGTAGGACTATTGTCAAAGGATGCATGTTCCGCGGGCGAACCGGTCATTGGATGAGATTTTACGGGTTCACCCTTGGTTTATTAGGAAAACGCTCAAAGGAGCATTGCCGGAAAGTGCATGAACCGGTGCAAATACCGCTTGACTTGTCGGGCGGAAACGGAAAGAATGTCTCACGTTTTCGAAACATCGTTTCAAGAGTTTAACCGGCAACGATGTTTCGCGCAGTCTCTCAGGTTCTAGCACGGCCCTCGGAATGGCTAGAACTTTTTTAGCGCCACGGTCTCCGTGGCGCTTTTTTTTGCCTGTCCTTCCGACCGTCCGCCCGGACGCGTCAGGCCCGTATTATCCCCCGATCGCCGCAAACGCCCCGTCCTGGGCGGTTTCGCGCCTCCTCGCACGCGCGATCTGCGCCGCCCGCACGATCTCCGCACGCAAAAAAAAGCGCGACGCCCGCAGTGGGCATCGCGCGTGAAACGGCGTGGAGCGCCGACGAATGAACGATGATGAAGAAAGGGGCCCGGTCGGGCGTGCCCGGCTGACGAGCCACGCCCCCTCGTGCGCGGCGGATCAGCCTTTCGCGAGCTTGATGCTGGTCTGCTCGGCCGTCAGGTAGCCGACGCTGGCGCCGAAGCGATCCTTGTAGTTCGCGCGCACGAGCGGATCGAGCGTCGGCTTGACCTTGTCGTGCAGCGGCGATTCCCAGTCGCCCACGTGCTGGAAGTTGCTCATGATGTACGTCCAGCCGTTGATCTCGTCGACCGCGTGCAGGCCCGTCGATTCGGCGCCGGCCGGGCACGACAGCACGCGCGAGAGCGACTTCGTGTCGACGTTGTAGGCCCACAGGAAGTTGTTCACGTGCATGCCCGAGTCTTCGCCGATGAACAGCGTGCGCAGCTTTTCGGAGAACTTCAGATTGTCCGGGTTCGCGATCTTGTCCGGGTTCGCGAGGTTGCCGAGCGCGTCGGCCGCGGCGAGATCCTCGCCGACCAGCGCGGCCGGCGCGCCCATGTCGACCGGCACCCATTCGCTGTCGATCGCGGCGCCCGTCGTGTCGCGCTGGCCGGCCTTCAGGTTCAGCGCATAGACCGCGCCCGCGGCGATCTTCTTGTCGACCGCGACGTCGCGCGACACCGCGTTGCCCTTGACCATCGACGTTTCGATCCGCGACATCGCCGTGTAGACGATCTTGTCCTTCGCGTTCACGGTCGTGCCTTCGAGCTTCGTGAACGCCATGCTGCCGCCGAGCAGCGCCGCGTAGCGGTGCGTCTCGAGGAAGGCGGCCGCCTTTTCCATCCCCGGCTTCACGCGCATCCAGTTGAACTTGCCGCCGAAATGGATCTTCGTGTAGCTCGCATCGTTCGGGTCGACGGTCGCGAGGTCCATGATGTCCGACGCCTTCAGCGTGTTCGCGAGCGCTTCGATCTCGCTGCTGGTCGCGTGGCCGATCCGGATCCACGTGAGCGTCGCGGTGCCCGCGCCGGCGGACGACGTCTGCGTCCACTTCGCGACGTACAGCGTGCCGGCCGACAGGTCGGCCGCCTTGTCGGCGACGAACATGAACAGGCCGCCGTTGGTGGCGTCGTCGCCCATCATCACCGTGCGCTGGTCCGGCATCACCTGGATCAGCTCGTGCGAGATGCGGCCGAGGCAGTAGTGCTTCTTCACGGTGCCGGTGCCGTCCGGATTCACGGTGATCTCGGGCAGGTGGCCGTAGTGGTAGGGGTTCGCCTTCGTCTCGTCGCCGAACGTGTTCTTGCTGAACGCCTTGAACTGCGCGTCGGTCGCGGCCTTCGTCGCGTCCGGCTCGTATTCCTCGCTCGACAGGTGCGTGCCCCACGGCGACAGGCTCGCGCCGCAGGTGATCCACAGGCCGTGCGCCTTCGACGTGTCGACGTTGTGGTACTTCACGACCTTCAGCGCACCGGTGGCCGGGTCCTGGTCGAGCGTGATCACCGCGATCGGCGACGGCAACTGGCCGTACTGCGACGCGCTCGCCTGGTCGCGCGTCGTGTATTCGAACTGCACGACCGCGAACACCGCGTTGCCCTTCACGCCGGGCACGTTCGCGTTCTTCAGCGTCAGCAGCGAGCTGCCGTCCGGGCAGTCGGAATAGAACTGGCGTTCCTTGCCGGCGACCGAGCGATCGATGATCGGCTGGTTGTTGATGTCGTAGTAGCCGCCCGCGAGCGTCGTGCCGCCGTTGCCGTCCGGCACCATGTCACCCGTCACGAAGAACGGCTTGTACGCGAGCTTGAAGTTGCGCGACGAGCCGTCCGAGAACGACACCGCCAGCGTCGAGCCGACCGTCGTCGTGGCCATCGCGGCCGCGTTGTCGAGCGTCGGCGCGGCCATCGCCGAGAACGCCGCCGACGTATAGGCAGCGGCGACCGGCGCCGGCGTCGACGCGGGATCGTCGCCGCCGCAACCCGTCAGCAGGGCCGGCAGCGCGAGGCCGGAAAGGGGAAGCATCGGTGCGCCGGCGAGGATCTTCAGGGCCTGACGACGGGAAGCATTGGGCAACGCGGGCATGTGGAGTCCAGTTTCGGTTGTTGGAAGCATGGCCTTCGCGAAGCAGGTGAGCGGCAAGCTTCGTGAAGGCGGATTGAAAACTGGACCGAAGTGTAAGGACGCTAGATGAAAGTTTTTTGAATCGAAAACGTCATGACGCATCGGGCGTCCGTCAGGTGAGCTGACGGACGCCGGTCGCAAGCGTTTGCGTTCAGTCGCGCTCGGGCGTGGCCGAGATGCGGTGGATCGACAGGTCCGCACCGTCGAATTCGGCTTCGCGATCGAGGCGCAGGCCGACGGTCGCCTTCAGCGCGCCGTAGACGAGCGTGCCGCCCGCGGTTGCGATCGCGATGCCGCCGAGCGTGCCGACGAGCTGCGATAGGAACGACACGCCGCCGAGACCGCCGAGCGCGGGCAGCCCGAACACGCCGGCCGCGAGGCCGCCGAGCGCGCCGCACATCCCGTGCAGCGGCCAGACGCCGAGCACGTCGTCGATGCGCCACCGGTTCTGCACGCAGGTGAACATCGCGACGAACAGCGCACCGGCCGCGGCGCCCGTGACGAGCGCGCCGATCGGGTGCATCACGTCGGAGCCCGCGCATACCGCGACGAGGCCCGCGAGCGGCCCGTTGTAGGTGAAGCCCGGGTCGTTGCGGCCGGCCATCCACGCGGCCAGCGTGCCGCCGACCATCGCCATCAGCGAGTTCACCGCGACGAGGCCGCTGATCTTGTCGAGCGTCTGCGCGCTCATCACGTTGAAGCCGAACCAGCCGACCGCGAGCACCCACGCGCCGAGCGCGAGGAACGGGATGTTCGACGGCGGGTGCGCGGCGATCCGGCCGTCCTTCGCATAGCGGCCGTGGCGCGCGCCGAGCAGCAGCACGGCCGGCAGCGCGACCCAGCCGCCGAACGCATGGACGACGACGGAGCCCGCGAAGTCGTGGAACGGCGCGCCGAACGCGTGCGTGAGCCAGGCCTGCACGCCGAAGCGCTCGTTCCACGCGATCCCTTCGAAAAACGGATAGATGAAGCCGACGATGATCAGCGTCGCGACGAGCTGCGGATTGAACTTCGCACGCTCGGCGATGCCGCCGGACACGATCGCCGGGATCGCCGCCGCGAACGTCAGCAGGAAGAAGAAGCGTACGAGCGCGTAGCCGTTGTGCTGCGACAGCGTCCCGATGTCGTCGAAGAATTCGACGCCATACGCGATCGTGTAGCCGATGAGGAAATACGCGAGCGTCGACACCGAGAAATCGACCAGGATCTTCACGAGCGCGTTGACCTGGTTCTTCTTGCGGACCGTGCCGAGCTCGAGAAATGCGAAGCCCGCGTGCATCGCGAGCACCATGACGGCGCCGATCAACAGGAACAGTGTGTCGACGCCGGATTTCAGACCATCCATGCCGTGGCTTCCTTGCGCAAAAAACGGGCGAGGAACGCAAGTATCGAGCCAACGTGGTGAATGACTGCGTGGAATTGGTGCCCGGATACCGCGGGATGGGGCATTCCGGTGAACCGTGCACGGAATCGGGGCGTGACCGACACCGATCGCGGCGGGTGCCGGGTGCACGTACGTGGTGCGATACGTGCCGAACTGGTGCTTACGATGAGTGAGGCGGTGCGCGGCGGCGCGGACGCGCACCGATCTGGCGCGTCAGTGGCGCGCGAACAGTGAGGGCGGCCGGCGCAGCCGCAGCGCGCACGCGGACCAGTAGGCGGCGACGGTCGCCAGCCCGAGCGCGGCGAACGCGAGCGCGGCGAAGCTGGCGAGCGACTGGCCGTCGCCGTCGGCGCCGAGGATGCCTTGCGCGATGATCAGCGCGGCCGTCCAGAAACCGATCACGGCCTGCGTGAGCAGGCGCGCACAGGCGATGCGGCGCGGCCGCCCGGATTCGGCGAGGCGGCGCGTCGACGGCGCGCGCAGGCACAGGAACAGGGTGGCCGCGAGCAGCGCGGCCAGGGCGATGAGCCAATCAACGAGGAAAGCCATGACGAGAAAAAGGGGCACGTACGAAGCGGATTGGAGCGTGCCCACTTTAAAGGCGTGGCGCGTGCGATTGAATCAGACGAATCCGAAATTGAAAGGCATTTTTAATGGCGGGTCGTCATTGGGCCTGTTCCACAGGCGGTATCATCGACACCGGTCCAACCACGAGGTCGTGCCACGCGCGGCCGGAGATTGCTGATGAACATGAAGACATCGCGGGCGCGTCGCGCGCCCGGGTCCGTGCTGGCGGCCGTGGCCGCCGGTGCGCTGCTGTTGCTCGCGGGCTGCGAGAAGTCCGGCACGCCGGCCGCGCAATCCGATACGGCCGCGAGCGCGGCCGCCGACGCCGCGAACAATGCGGCCAAGGCGCTCGACCAGGTGGCGAGCACCGTCAATCAACAGATCAACGCGGCGAAGGCCGGCATCGCGTCCGCGGCGTCGGCCGTGCCGCCGTTGTCGGCGAGCGGCCTCGCGTCGGCCGCGCAGGCGCAGATCGACGCGGCGGCGTCCGCGGTCGTCGTGCATGCGGCTTCCGAAGCGGGCGCGAAGATCGCCGAAGCCGGCAAGAAACTCCAGCAGTGGAGCCAGCAGGGCGCTGCGGGGACGAAACCCGCGAGCGGCGAATGACGCGGGCTTGCACGATCCGCAAAATGTAATTATGATAGTTACACATGTCGCCGGTTGCGGGTCGGGCCGGCGTCGCCGAGTGAGTCACGAATGAATACCAGCAGCCGGTTCGCGTTTGCCGTTCACGTGCTCGCCTTGCTGTCGATGCAGGAAGGCGTGCCGTTGTCGTCCGACATCATCGCGGGCAGCGTGAATACGAATCCGGCGCTGATTCGCCGGTTGTTGTCGATGCTGGCGGCCGCAGGGCTGACCACGTCGCAGCTCGGCGCGGGCGGCGGTGCGCTGCTGGCGCGCGAGCCCGGCGAGATCACGCTGCTCGACGTGTATCGTGCGGTCGACGATGCGCAACTGTTCGCGCTGCACCGCGAGGCGCCGAATCCCGCGTGTCTCGTCGGGCGGCACATCCAGGGCGTGCTGACCGGCTATATCGGCGACGCGCAGCGCGCGATGGAGGCGTCGCTCGCCACGCGCACGCTCGTCGACGTGACGGCCGACATGCTGGATCGGGAGCAGGGCACGCAACAGGCGGCGCGCATCGGCGGGTGACCGAGGGCGGGTGCCGGACGCGGTCACCCGGCGGCAGGCAGGGCAGGAAGCCGGACGGCGCGCATGCGCGGCGATCGGCGCAACGGGGGCTTCGCCCCGTTTTTTTCGGTCTTATGTGTAATTGTTTGTGTTACATATTTTCAACTCTGGAGAATCGATATGACGCAACGTTCGTTGAATATCGCGCTGTTCGGCGCCACCGGCATGATCGGCTCGCGCATCGCGGCGGAAGCCGTGCGGCGCGGCCACCGCGTCACGGCGCTGTCGCGCCATCCGCGCGCATCCGTCGACGGCATCACCGCGAAGGCGGCCGACCTGTTCGACGCGGCCAGCATCGCGGCCGCGCTGCCGGGCCATGACGTCGTCGCGAGCGCGTACGGCCCGAAGCAGGAAGATGCGGCGCAGGTCGTCGCGGCGGCGAAGGCGCTGGTCGCCGGCACGCGCCAGGCCGGTTTGAAGCGGCTCGTGGTGGTGGGCGGCGCCGGTTCGCTCGAAGTCGCGCCGGGCAAGCAGCTCGTCGACACCGAAGGTTTCCCGGACGCGTACAAGCCACACGCGCTCGCGCACCGCGATGCGCTCGACTACCTGAAGACGGTCGCCGATCTCGACTGGACCTTCTTCGCGCCGGCCGCGCTGATCGCGCCGGGCGAGCGCACGGGCACGTTCCGCACGGGCGTCGGCAAGCTGATCGTGGACGCGCAAGGCAACAGCAAGATCTCGGCGGAAGACTACGCGGTCGCGTTCGTCGATGCGCTCGAGCAGGACGGCTTCGTGCGCGAGATCGCGACCGCTGCGTATTGAGCGGCATGATGGCCGGCGGCGTGTGAGCGCCGGTCCGGGCGCGACGCGCAAGCCGCGGCACGCAACCATTTCAGGCGATTCCACCCGCGCGGGTGGCGTCGCCTGTTTCTTTGGGGCGGCGAGTGCGCGACGGATCGGTATTTACACCGGTCGACGCGCCGAGACAGTTTTCATATTGTTCCCCGTCGGGCAGGATGAATAGAATAAATTTCTATCGACGAGGGAATGGAGAAATGGACGCCATCGATCGCAAGCTGCTGGAGCTGCTGCAGGTGGATGCCACGCTGCCGATCGCGGAGCTGGCACAGCGCGTGAACCTGTCGCAGACGCCGTGCTGGAAGCGCGTGCAGCGGCTGAAGGAAACCGGCGCGATTCGCGCGCAGGTTGCGCTGTGCGATCCGCGCAAGCTCGGGGTCGGCACGACCGTGTTCGTCGCGATCCGCACGAACCAGCACACCGAGGAATGGGCGCAGCGCTTCACGCAGGCGGTGCGCGACATGCCGGAAGTCGTCGAGGTCTACCGGATGAGCGGCGAGACCGATTACCTGCTGCGCGTCGTCGTGGCCGGCATCGACGACTACGACCGCGTCTACAAGCAACTGATTCGCACGGTGCCGCTGTTCGACGTCAGTTCGTCGTTCGCGATGGAGCAGATCAAGTATTCGACCGCGCTGCCCGTGCGCGATCTGGCCGAGCCCGCCTGACGCTCACGCCGTCGCGCCCCGGTGGCGCGACGTCAGCGGCCGCGCGCCAGTGCGCGCGCGCGTTCGTCGGCGAGCGCGTCGCGGCGCACGAACTCCGCGACGAACGGGCTGGCCGGATGATGATGCAGCGCGTACGGCGTATCCCATTGCGCGAGTTCGCCGTCTTTCATCACGCCGATCCGGTCGGCGATCGCGAACGCTTCCGCCTGGTTGTGCGTGACGAGGATCGCGGTGTGGCCCGTGTGCTTCAGGATGTCGCGCAGCTCGAACGCGAGCCGCTCGCGCGTATCGACGTCGAGATTCGAGAACGGCTCGTCGAGCAGCAGCAATTCCGGCGACGGCGCGAGTGCGCGTGCGAGCGCGATGCGCTGCTGCTGGCCGCCCGACAGTTCGTGCGGATAGGCATCGCCGGCGTCGGCGAGGCCGACGAGGTCGAGCATCTCCGCGACGCGCAGGCGCCGTTCGGCCTTCGGCATGCGCCGCAGGCCGAACGCGACGTTGTCGGCCGCGCTCAGGTGCGGGAACAGTGCGTAATCCTGGAACATCATGCCGATGCGCCGCCGCTCGGGCGGCACGTCGAGCGACGGCGCCGCGACCGGCGTGCCGTCCAGCACGATACGCCCCATGCGCACCGGTTCGAAGCCGGCGATCGCGCGCAGCACGGTGGTCTTGCCGCAGCCGGACGCGCCGAGGAGGCAGCCGATGTCGCCGCGCGGCAGCGCGAGGCTCAGGCCGTCGACCACGGTGCGGCGGCCGTGCGGCGTGTCGTAGGCGACGCAGAGGTCGTCGAGTTCGAGCAGGTTCACGGTGTCAGGCTCCGATCTTGTGGCGGGTGCGGGCGAGCAGGATCACGGGCACGAGCCCGGCCAGCACGATCGCGAGCGCGGCGACCGCGCCTTCTTCATAGGTGCCGCGCGCGGCTTCCGCATACAGCCAGGTCGCGAGCGTGTCGAAGTTCAACGGGCGCAGCAGCAGCGTGGCCGGCAACTCCTTCATTGCGTCGACGAACACGAGCAGCGCGCTCGTCGTGAGCGCGGGCCGCAACAGCGGCAGGTGGACGCGGCGCAGCGTGCCGCCGGCCGTCTCGCCGAGCGAGCGCGCGGCCTGCTCGAGCGACGGCGGAATGCGCGCGAGGCCGGCCTCGATGCCGCCGGTCGGGATCGCGAGAAAGCGCACGGTATAGGCGATCGCGAGTGCGGTGGCCGAGCCCATCAGCAGCAGACCGTCGCGGCCGAGCGCCGCGCCGAACAGCCGGTCGGCCGCCGAGAACGGAATCAGCAGGCCGATCGCGAGCACGGTGCCCGGCACCGCGTAGCCGAGGCTCGCGATCCGCGCGCACAGCCGGGCAGGGCCCGCACGGGCGCTGTCGCGCTGCGCGCGTGCGGCCCACGCGACGACGAGCCCGCACGCGAGCGTCGCGGCGGTGGCGGCGGTCGCGATCGTCAGCGTATTCGCGAGCCCCGTCATCAGTTGCGCGGACACGCCGCCGACGAGGTGCAGCCGCTTGGCCGTTTCGACCGCGAGATACGCGGCCGGCGCGCCGAAGCCGAGCGCGACGGGCAGCCAGCCGAGCATCGCGGCGCCCAGCGCGGCCGAGCCGGTCAGGCGGCGCGGCGCGATCGGCCGCATGCGCCGGCCGTGCGCGTAGCGCTGGCGGCGGCGCCCGTAGCGTTCGAGCGCGATCATGCCGACGACGATCGCGAGCATCGCGAGTGCGATCTGCGCGGCGCCGGCGAGATCGGAGCGCGTGATCCACGTCGTATAGACGGACACGGTCAGCGTCTGCACACCGAGGAACTCCGACGCGCCGATATCGTTCAGCGTTTCGAGCAGCGCGAGGCTCACGCCGACCGCGATCGCCGGCCGGGCGAGCGGCACGACGACGCGCCAGAACGTCGCGACGCGACCGGCGCCGAGCGTGCGCGCGGCTTCGAGCAGGCTCGCGGATTGCGTGACGAACATCGCGCGCGTGCTCAGATAGACGTACGGATACAGCACGAAGCCGAGGACGAAGATCGCGCCGGGCAGCGAGCGCAGGTCGGGCAGACGGAACTGGCGCGGGCTGTCGAAGCCGAGCAGCCAGCGGATCGCGCCCTGCACGGGGCCGATCGGATGCAGCAGGTCGAGATACGCGAACGCGACGATGTAGGTGGGAACCGCGAGCGGCAGCAGCAGCGCCCAGGTCAGGATCCGCCGGCCGGGAAAATCGTACGCGGTGACGAGCCATGCGCAGCCGGTGCCGACGATCGACACGATCGTGCCGACCCCGGCGAGCAGCAGCAGCGTATTGACGAGCGCCTGCGGCAGCACGAACTCGGCGAGATGTCGCCAGTGCGCGAGATCGGCGTCGAACGCGGCGGCCACGAGCACCACGAGCGGCGCCGCGACCGCCGCGGCGATCGTCAGCGCCGCGAGCAGCCACAGGCTGCCCGCGGGCAGCCGCACGCGCGGTCGCGGGCCGCGTGGCTCCCGGCAGGCGCGGGCCGCAGGCGATGCGTCAGTTGTCAAAGCCGACCTTGTCGACCAGCTGGCTCGCCTGCTTGCGATGCTTCGCGATATCCGCCAGCGGCAGCGGGTCGACCTTCAGCGTGCCGAAGCTCGCGATCACCGGGTCGAGCTTCACGTTCGCGCGCACCGGATATTCGTAGTTCGCCTGCGCATACAGCGCCTGTGCTTCTGGCGACACCAGGTATTCGAGCAGCTTCACCGCATTGGCCTTGTGCGGCGCGTGCTTCGCCACCGTCGCGCCGCTGATGTTCACGTGCGTGCCGCCGCTCTTCGCATTCGCGAACGTCGGGCGCACGACCTTGATCGCGTCGCCCCATTTGCGCGCATCGCTGCCGGCTTCGGCATTCTTCATGTGGCCGACGTAGTAGGCGTTCGCGAGGCCGACGTCGCAGATGCCGCCGAGGATGTCGCGCGCGACGTCGCGGTCGCCGCCCGTCGCCTTGCGCGCGAGGTTCGCCTTCACGCCGCGCAGCCATGTCTCGGTCGCGGCCTCGCCGTCGTGCGCGATCATCGCCGCGACGAGCGCCGTGTTGTACGGATGCTGGCCCGACCGGATGCAGACCTTGCCCTTCCATTTCGGATCGGCGAGATCCTCGTAGCGGAACGCATCGACCTTCAGGTCCTTTTCGACGTACAGCACGCGGTCGCGCAGCGACAGCGCATACCAGTCGCCGTTCGTGCCGCGCAGGTTCGCGGGAATCGCGTCGTCGAGCGCCTTCGAGCGCACCGGTTGCGTGACGCCGCCGTCGACGAGGTCGAGCAGGTTGCCGACGTCGACCGTCATCAGCACGTCGGCCGGCGACTGCGCGCCTTCCGCTTTCACGCGCTCGAGCAGGCCGTCCTTCACGAACACCGTGTTGACCTTGACGCCGCTCTGCTTCGTGAACGCGTCGATGAGCGGCTGGATCAGCTTCGGCTCGCGGGTGGTGTACAGGCTCACTTCCTCGGCCGCCTGGGCAAGCGGCGCGAAGGCGGCCGCGGTCAGGGCGAGGGCGCCGGCGAGCGGCAGCAGGCGGGTGCGCGGATTCGACATGGAGACTCCGGTGCGGCAGGTGGACGAGGGAGCGTTCCGCGGCGCGCCTGCCGCCCGCGCGACCCGGAACATTACAAATTGAAAGACGCTGGATTCTAAATCGAAATGGGAATGATTAACAAACGAAAGCTTGCGGAAAGCAGGGAGAGGCCGGGCGCGGAGACCGGCGAACGGGGCGGCGCAGCGCGGGCGCAAGCGCGTAGAATGCCCGCTTCGACGAATTTGACGGAGCGGCACCGACCATGAACGATCAGCGCAAGAAGAACCCTGTCCGCAACGTGAGCATCCTGATCGTCGTGGCCGTGCTGCTCGTGATCGGGACGATCCTGTACAACGCGATTTCGCAGAAGCACGCGTACGACGAGGCTCATCCGGCCGAGGCCGCGAGCGCGGCGTCGCACTGACGCGCCGGTGCGCGGCCCGGTCGGGTCGCGCGCGGGGCATGCGAACGGAATCGATCCGCGGTTTCCGGCGCGGCGCCCGCCGCGCGGAACCGGGACAGCAGAAGGCGCGCCGGCAGGTCGGCCGTGCGTCAACGTGACGCAGCGGCGAATGTCGGGCGGACCCGTGCGTAGAACACCGCCGCGAGCAGCGCGAGCCACGCCGCGCCGACGTAGAGCGCGACGCGCGTATCGTCGAACCAGCCGAGCATCACGATCACGAAGCCCATGAACGCGATCGTCAGCGCCGGCGCGACCGGCCACAGCGGCACCTTGAACTTCAGTGCGGCGACTTCGGCGCTCGACAGGCGCCGGCGCATCGCCACCTGCGACAGCAGGATCATCAGCCAGACCCACACGGTCGCGAACGTCGCGATCGCGGCGACCACCAGGAACACGTCCTTCGGCATCAGGTAGTTGAGCAGCACGCCGACCAGCAGCGCGCCGGCCATCACGAGCACCGTGACCCACGGCACGCCGTGGCGCGACGTCGTCATCAGCACGCGCGGCGCCTGGCCTTGCCGCGCCATCCCGAACATCATCCGGCCCGCGCCGAAGATGTCGCTGTTGATCGCCGAGATCGCCGCGCTGATCACGACGAGATTCAGGATCGTCGCGGCCGACTTCACGCCGAGCGCCGAGAAGATCTGCACGAACGGGCTGCCGTCGCTGCCGACGCCCGTCCACGGGCTGATCGACATCAGCACGACCATCGTCAGCACGTAGAACAGCAGGATCCGGGCGGGCACCGCGTTGATCGCGCGCGGAATCACGCGCTCCGGATCCTTCGCCTCGCCGGCGCTCATCCCGATCACCTCGATCCCGCCGTACGCGAAGATCACGACCGACAGCGACGCGATCAGCCCGCCGACGCCGTTCGGGAAGAAGCCGCCATGGTTCCACAGGTTCGCGAACGTCGGCACGTCGGCCGAATGGCCGAAGTGCATGCCGGTCAGCAGGATCGCGACGCCGCCGCCGATCATCGCGACGATCGCGCCGACCTTGATGATCGACAGCCAGAATTCGAGCTCGCCGAACACCTTCACGTGGCATAGATTCAGGCCGCAGATGATCGCGACGACGCCGAGCACCCAGATCCATTGCGGCACGTCCGGAAACCAGAAGCCCATGTAGATGCCGAATGCGGTGATGTCGGCGATCGCGACGATCACCATTTCGAGCGTGTAGGTCCAGCCGGTGACGAAGCCCGCGAACGGGCCGAGGTACTCGGTCGCATAGTGGCCGAACGAGCCGGCGACGGGTTCGCGCACGGCCATCTCGCCGAGCGCACGCATCACCATGTAGACGGCCGCGCCGCCAAGGATGTACGCGAGGATCACGGCCGGGCCCGCGAGCTGGATCGCGGACGCCGAACCGTAGAACAGGCCCGTGCCGATCGCCGAGCCCAGCGCGAGAAAGCGGATGTGCCGCGCGCTCAGATGGCGCTGCAAGTTTTTCATCGAGTCTCCGATATCGTTATGCGACGAACCTGGCGAGCGGCGCCGGTTCGGGCGCGTCAAGTTGTATATACAACTTGAATGTGAACGAATGATAACAAGCCGGACCCGGTGACCGGAATCGGGTATTCCCTGACCGGCGTGGCGAGCGGAACGGGGCGTGGGGCGGTCGCGCGCGGCAGGCGCGGGCCGCGCGGAGCGCGGTGGGGCATGCTTCCGGGGAATCGTTTTTGAACCGGAGCGCGCCGGTGGCCGGGCCGCGTCGCGCGCGGGCCGGCCTGGCGGCGTGGATGTTCGCGGTCAGGCAGGCAGGCGGATCACGCTCGCGTCCTTGCGGATCAGCAGCGACGACGCGAGCATCTGCTTGCACTGGTGCGCGAGCACCTTCAGGTCGTGCGTGAGCTCGGCGCCGACCGCATCGGATTTTTCCGCGGATACGACCATCGCATCGAGATCGCGCGTGATCTGCTTCGACGCTTCGAGCTGGTCGGCAGGCGGCGGCTCGCCGGCCTCGGCCTTTTCGAGATTGTCGAGCACGGCGGCGAGGCCGCGCTGCAGCGCGTCGTCGTGAACGAGACCGCCATCGGCCGCGCATGCGCTGCGGATCAGCGGCGCGGCAGCGGTGATCTGCGCGCCGAGCACATGCGTCTGCACGAGCAGGTCGTTCAGTTCGGGCACGAAGCGCTGGTGCGCCTTCGGCTCGATCATCATCCGCTGGAACGCCTGCCCGAGGTTCGCGAACGCGATGTGCACGTCCTTGCGGGCGAGGCGGTAGCGGTAGTCGTCGTCGAGGCTGGCGGCCGGGGACTCGATCGCGGCCGCGACGCCCGCGACGACGGCCGCGCCGTCGGCGGCCGGCACCGGCAGCGGCGACATGCCGCGCCCCGCGCGCCACACGGCCTCGAAATACTTGCGGGTGGACGTCAGCATGTCGGTGACGAGCTTGCCCATCAGCCGGTATTCCCAGTACGGGAACAGCCGGCTCGCGGCGATCGCGATCATGCAGCCGACCACCGTGTCGATCGCGCGCTCGCCGATGATCCGCATGCTGCCCGGCGCGAGCAGGTGGAACATCAGCAGCACGTACGACGACGTGAACACGACGCTCGCCGCATAGTTGAACAGCAGCAGGCTGTAGCTCATCACCATCGACCCGAACATGATCGCGATCAGCAGGTGCGTATCCTTGACCGTGTAGATCAGCGCGACGCTCGCCGCGCAGCCGATCAGCGTACCGACGATACGCGCCGCATTGCGCTGCTTGGTCAGCGAATAGCCGGGCTTCAGGATGATGATGGTGGTCATCACGATCCAGTATGCGTTCGTGAGCGGCAGCAGCCGGCCGATCCAGAAACCGACCGCGACGGCGATCGTCACGCGCAGCGCATGGCGAAAACTCGGCGAGCGCATGTTCAGGTTCGAGAAGATCAGCAGCGGCGACATGCGGCGGCGCTGCAGGAAGCGCGTGAGCGCCTTGTCGATCTTCAGTTCGGTTTGCTGCGGATCGGCATGGCCCGACAGGTTGCGGCGCATCCGGTCGATCAGGCGCGTCGCGCTCCAGATTCGCCGGAACGTCGCGAGCACGGCCGCATAGGCTTCCGCGTGGGTGGCCGCGAAGTTCTTCTTGCGCATCAGCTCGATCTCGTACTCGATCGCGCGCAGCTCGGCCTTCACGCTGATGTGCGAATGCGGCGCGCGGTTTTCGAGCACCGCGAGGCCGACCTCCTCGAGATCGGCGGCGGCCTTGCGGATCAGGTCGCGATAGAAAATGATCAGGTCCGAGCCGCCGAACGTGTTGCGCACGAGCGGGTAATCGGTGTGCGCGCCGACGAACAGCTCGTGCAGGTCGACGCTGTTGATGAACAGGTTGTACATCGTCGTGCGGCCGGGATCGAGCTTGCCGCGCCGCAGCTTCGGCAGGTTGCGCAGCACGATGTCGCGCGCGGTTTCCTGCGTTTCGACCGCGGTGATCTGCCGCGCGACGAGATTGCGGTAGCACTCGTCGAGATCGGCGTCGAGATCGTAGAACTGCGCGCGCGCGAGCAGGTAGTCGGCACAGGCGAACAGGCTTTCGGCGAGCGCCTGCTGCTCGATCCGGCGTGCCTGCCATTGCGACACGAGCGTGGCCCAGTACGTGTACCAGAGGCCGCCCGCGAGAATCCAGCCGGCGTTGACGAACGCCTCCAGCGGCGTGAATTTCTCCTCGAGCGTCATCACCATCATGAACAGCGTCGCGAAGCTGATCTGCGGCCAGCGGTTGCCGTAGACGACGATCAGCGACAGCACGAACGTGAGCGGCACGATCGTGAGCCACAGCGCGAAGATGTTCGGTGTCGCGAGGCCGGTCGCGAGCGCGGCGAGGAAGCCGATCACGCTGCACGCGAGCATTTCGTTGTGCTTGTACTTGAGCGGGCCCGGCATGTCGACGACGCACGCGCCGAGCGCGCCCGTCGAGATCGTGAAGCCGAGCTCCCGGTTGTGAAACACGATCAGGCACAACACGGCCGGCAGCGACACGCCGACCGCGATCCGCAGGCCGCCGAAAAAGTACTGGCTGTAGAAAAACTTTCTGATTTCGACCGAATAGCGCATCGATGAGCTGAATGACAGACGAAGACGCCCGGGGCGGCGTATTGACTGGCGACGAGTCTATCGTATTTCGCGGCTCGCAAAAGCTGGCTTTCCGGCCGAGGTTCGCGGCGGCGGCCCATTTGCTATCCTTGGTGATCCTGTTCGCCCGGCCCCGCCGGTGCAAGGTTCCGACGCCCGCTTCATGCTCCATCTTTTCTATTCGAACCGTCACGAAACGCTGGCCGACGCGCTGCTCGAGGATCTGGCCGCGTTCCCGGCCCGCAACGGCCCGTGGGCGCCGCAACAGGTCATCGTGCCGAGCGCGGCGCTGCGCCGCCGCCTCGAGCTCGACATCGCCGCGCGCAATGGCGTGTGCGCGAACGTCGAGTTCACCTATCTCGCGCAGTGGCTGTGGGCGCAGATCGGCCGCGTGCTGACGGTGCCCGCGCGTTCGCCGTTCGCGCCCGACCGGCTCGTGTGGCGCTGCTACCGGCTGTTCGCGCAACCGGCAGGCGACGCGCCGTGGCTCGCGTCGCCGCGGCTGGCCGCGTACCTGTCGGCCTCCGACGACGCGATGCGCTACGAACTGGCTCATCGCGTCGCGGCCGTGCTCGATCACTACCTGACCTATCGCCCCGAATGGCTGGGCGCGTGGCAGGCCGGCGAATCGGTGCTCGCGGGTGACGGCGCGCCGCGCGGGATCAGCGACGCCGCGCGCGACGACGAACGCTGGCAGGCCGCGCTGTGGCGTGCGCTGCTGGCCGAGCTCAGCGACAGCGGTACGCCGCCGGCGCACCGTTTCCTCGTCGAGGCGCGCCATCTCGATGCCGATGCGGTCGCACGCGCCGACTGGCCCGAATCGGTCAGCGTGTTCGCGCTGCCGACGATGCCGCCGCTGCACGTCGCGCTGCTGCGCGAACTGTCGCGCTGGATCGACGTGCGCGTCTACGCGCTGAACCCGTGCCGCGAATTCTGGTTCGACATCGTGACCGCCGCGCACGCCGAGGCGCTCGATGCGGCCGGCCGGCGCGACTACCAGGAAGTCGGCCATCCGCTGCTCGCCGAATGGGGCAGGCAGACGCAGGCGCAATTGCACATGCTGCATGAGCTGACCGAAAGCGCCGCGTCGGGCGATGCGTCGCGTTTCGTCGAGAATCCCGCGCCCACCTGGCTCGCGCGCGTGCAGAACGCGATCCTCGACCTGCGGCCGGAAGCCGAAATCGGCGACACGCCGGTCGAGCGCGGAATCGAGGTGCATGTGTGCCACAGCCTCGCGCGCCAGCTCGAGGTGCTGCACGACCGGCTGCTCGCATGGTTCGACGCCGATGCGAGCCTGCAGCCGTCCGACGTGCTCGTCGCGGTGGCCGATCTTGCCGCGGCCGGGCCGCTGATCGACGCGGTGTTCGGCACGGCCGGCGCCGGCGGCGCGCGGGTGCCTTACCGGATCACCGGCCTGCCGCCGTCGCAGGCGAACCCGGTCGCGCGCGTGCTGCTCGACTGGCTCGCGTTGCCGGAGCGGCAGGTCGGCGCGCCGGAGCTGGTCGAATGGCTGCGCGTGGATGCGGTGGCCGCGCGCTACGACATCGACGCGGCCGCGCTCGAAACGGTGCAGACCTGGCTCGCGGCCGCCGGCGCGCGGCGCGGGCTGTCGCCGCTCGCCAGCGACGACGCGGCCGTGCCCGCGCCGCGCCATACGTTCTCCGATGCGCTCGCGCGGCTCTTTCTCGGCTATGCGATGCCCGAAGGCGCGGCGCCGATCGGTGCATGGCTGCCGATCGAGGCGGCCACCGGCAGCGAGGCCGAGTTGCTCGGCCGGCTCGCACGCTTCACCGACGATCTCGACGGCTTCGCGCGGCGGCTCGCGGAGCCGCACACACCGCGCGGCTGGAGCGAACTCTTTGCCGACACGCTCGCGCGCTTCTTCGATTCGGGCGCCGCGTATGCCGACGCGCTCGCCGGCGTGCGCGACGCGCTCGACGCGATGCTGGCCGCGATGACGGAGGGCGCGCCCGACGAGGCGTTGCCGGCGGCCGTCGTCCGCGCGGGGCTCGCGGCGGCGCTCGACGATCCGGCCCGCGGCGGTGTGCCGTGGGGCGGCGTCACGTTCTCGTCGCTGACGAGCTTGCGCGGGCTGCCGTATCGCGTCGTCTGCCTGCTCGGGATGGACGACGGCGTGCTGCCGAGCCTCGCGCGCGCGGACGAATTCGACCTGATGGCCGTGCTGCCGAAGCTGGGCGACCGGCAGCGCCGCGACGACGAGCGCAATCTGTTTCTCGATTTGCTGCTGGCCGCACGCGACCGGTTGCTGATCGCCTATACGGGCCGCAGCATCCGCGACAATGCGCCGTTGCCGCCCGCGGCGCTCGTCGACGAACTGCTCGATCATCTGGCGGACGTCACGGCCGGGCCCGGCGCCGCACCGGACGCGGTCGACGCCG
This sequence comes from Burkholderia sp. A2, assembly GCF_001729305.1. Classification (NCBI taxonomy): domain Bacteria; kingdom Pseudomonadati; phylum Pseudomonadota; class Betaproteobacteria; order Burkholderiales; family Burkholderiaceae; genus Burkholderia; species Burkholderia sp. A2. Next base: position 39,012 of record NZ_LZXX01000057.1, read on the forward strand.
CGCGCCGCGCGTTCATCGTCGAGCATCCACTGCAGCCGTTCGCGGCCGCGTACTTCCAGCCCGGCAGCGGCCTCGTTTCGTACGACGCCGAGCGGGCGACGCTCGCGTCGCTGCTGGCTGCCGAAGCGTCGCGCGACGGGCCGCGCGAGCAGCCGTTCTTCGCGCAGCCGCTGCCGGCCGAGCCGGTCGAGCCCGTCGCGTTCAGCGAATTCGAACGCTTCTGGCGGCATCCGGCGCGTGCGCTGCTGCGCGGCCGGCTCGGCATCGTGCTGGCCGACGCGCAGGCCGAACTGCTCGATACCGAGCCGTTCGCGCTGGACTTTGCCGGCAGCGACGCGCTTGCCGAGCGCGTGCTGCCGCTCCTGATCGAAGCGGGCGACGGCAGCGTGCACGATCACGCGCTGCGCATCGCGGACGCGAGCCCGGAGTTGCCCGGCGGCGCGACGGGCGCGGTGTGGCGCGACCAGGCGCTCGGTTCGATGACGCAGCTTGCGTCGAACGTGCGCCGTGCGCTGGCTGACGGCATCGAGCGACGGCCGTTCTCGCTCATCGTCGTGCCGAAGTGGCCCGACACCGAGCAGGCGCTGTTCGGCGCCGACGACGCGATGCTGTCGGCCGACGCGGTGAGCGCGCCGCTCGAATTGCACGGCACGTTGAACCGGCTGACGCCGGCCGGGCAGGTCATCTACCGCTATGCACGGCCGAGCGCGCGCGACTACCTGTCCGCGTGGCTCGCGCATCTCGTCTATTGTGCGATCGAGCCGGGCGGCCCGCGCCGCACGCTGTGGTTCGGCAGCGGCGGCGCGTTCGAGTTGACGCCTGTGGCGGCGCCGCTCGAACGGCTCGCGCCGCTGGCCGCGCTGTTTCGCGCGGGGCGACGCATGCCGCTGCGGTTTTTCCCGCGCAGTGCGTGGGCGCGGGTATCTGACGGCGAGGCCAAGGCCGCGAGCGTGTGGATCAACGAGCGGGTCGTGAGCGAAGCCGACGATCCGGCGATCGCGATCGCGTGGCGCGGTGCGCATCCGTCGCTCGACGAGCCATTCGGCACGCTTGCGCGGCTCGTGTTCGAGCCGTTCGTCGAGCATCTGAAGGAGGTCGCATGAGTGCCGTGTCGCAGCAGCAGGCGCTCGAACTCGACGTGTTCGCGTGCCCGCTCGACGGCGTCAACCAGATCGAGGCGTCGGCCGGCACCGGCAAGACCTGGAACATCTGCGCGCTGTACGTGCGCCTGCTGCTCGAAAAGGATCTCGGCGCGGACGAAATCCTCGTCGTGACCTTCACGAAAGCGGCGACGGCCGAGTTGCACGAGCGGATTCGAAGCCGGCTCGCACAGCTTGCGCATGCGCTGGACACGGGCGACGACGGCGGCGATCCGTTCATCGCACGCCTGCTGGAGACCACGCTAGGCGAAGGCGGCGCGCTCGACGCCGAGACGGCCGTGAAGCGGATCCGCCGCGCGTTGCGCGGGTTCGACCAGGCCGCGATCCATACGATCCACGCGTTCTGCCAGCGCGCGCTGCAGGAAGCGCCGTTCGCGGCGGCGATGCCGTTCGCGTTCGACATGGAGGCCGACGATGCGTCGCTGCGCTTCGAACTCGCGGCGGATTTCTGGCGCACGCGCGTCGAACCGGCGGCCGCGCGCTGGCCGGGCTTCGCGACCTGGCTCGTCGAATCGGGCGCCGGCCCGGCCGCGCTCGATGCGCAGCTCGCGCGCCGGCTGAAGAAGCCGCTCGCCGCGCTGCGCTGGGACGGCGTGACCGAGCCGGACGAATCGGCCGAAGCGGCGGCCGCCGAATGCTTCGCCGAGGCGGCGCGGATGTGGGCGGCCGAGCGCGACGCGATCGATGCGTTGCTGCGCGCCGCGCAGCCGGCGCTCAATCAACGCTCGCACAAGCCCGACGCGCTCGCCGATGCGCTCGCCGCGTGGGCCGTGCATTTCGAGCAGGGCGACGCGACGGCCGCGCTGCCGAAAGCCGCGTTGAAGCTCACGCAAACCGCGCTGACGAAGGCGACGAAAAAAGGCGGTGCGACGCCCGCACACGCGTTCTTCGACGTGGCCGACGCGCTCGAGGCGGCCGTGGCCGCCGCCGAGGCCGCGCAGCGCGCGCGCTGGCTCGCGCTGATCGCCGAATGGCTCGACATGGCGCCGGGCGAACTGGCCGAGCGCAAGCGCACGCGGCGCGTCGTGTCGTTCGACGATCTGCTCGCGAACCTGTATCACGCGCTGCACGCGCATCCGTGGCTCGCCGAGACGCTGCGCGCACGTTATCCGGCCGCGTTGATCGACGAGTTCCAGGATACCGATCCGCTGCAGTTCGCGATCTTCGACCGGATCTTCGCGCCGGGCGGCCCGCTGTTCCTCGTCGGCGATCCGAAACAGGCGATCTACAGTTTCCGCGCGGCCGATCTGCACACCTATCTCGCGGCGCGCGCACGGGCGAGTGCGTGCTACACGCTCGCGGTCAACCAGCGCTCGACGCCCGCGATCGTCGACGCATGCAACCGTTTCTTCATGTCGAATCCGCGCGCGTTCGTGCTCGACGGGCTCGACTATTACGCGGTGCGCGCCGGCACACGCGTGCGTGCGCCGTTCGTCGACGAAACCGATCCGGGTCCGGCCGGCGATTTCCGCGTGTGGGCGCTGCCGGGCGGCGAGGGCACGCTGCTCAAGCGCGATGCGCAAGCGCAGGCTGCGCAAGCCTGCGCGGCCGAGATCGCGCGGCTGATGCGCGGCGCGCGTGACGGGCGCGTGCGGCTGGGCGACACGCCGTTGTCGCCGGGCGACATCGCGGTGCTCGTGCAGACGCACCGGCAGGGCAGCCTCGTGAAGCGCGTGCTCGCGACGTGGGGCATCGGCAGCGTCGAGCTGGCGCAGGCGTCGGTGTTCTCGACCGGCGACGCCGAGCAGCTCGAGCGCGTGCTGGCGGCGATCGATGCGCCGGGCGACCTGAGGCGTCTGCGCGCGGCGCTCGCGTCCGACTGGTTCGGGCTCGATGCCGGCGCGCTGTGGCGCATGGAGCAGGGTGACGGCGATGCGCCATCCAGCGCGTCGGCGGCCGACAGCGCCGACGCGATGAGCTGGGTCGAACGCTTCTCGCGGTATCGGCTGCTGTGGCGCGAACGCGGCTTCGCGGTGATGTGGCGCACGTTCACGCGCGAGCTGCGGATCGCCGAACGGCTGATGGCCGGTGCCGACGGCGAGCGACGCGTGACCGACGTCAACCATCTGGCCGAGTTGACGCAGGCGCGTGCATCCGCGCAGCCGGGCATCGCGCCCACGCTGCGCTGGCTCGCCGCGCAACGGCTCGATGGCGGTGGCGAGGAAGCGCAACTGCGGCTCGAATCCGATCGCAACCTCGTGCAGATCGTCACGGTGCACAAGTCGAAGGGGCTCGAATACGCGGTCGTGTTCTGCCCGTTCCTGAACGACGGCGGGCTGCGCGAGCCGCCGTCGTCCGCGCTGCCCGATGCGCGCGAGTATCACGACGACGCGGGCGATGCGGTGCTGCATTACGGATGCGACGACGAAGCGGCCGCGCACGCGGCGCGGCAGGCGTTGCGCGAGCAGGCGGCGGAGCGCGCGCGGCTCGTCTACGTGGCGCTCACGCGCGCGGTCTATCGCTGCTATGTCGTGGCCGGGCCCTACCTGTCGTCGCGCTCGACGCGCGAAGCGCGGCGTAGCGTGCTCAACTGGCTCGTCGCGGGCGCCGGCCATGCGTTCGATGCGTGGCTCGACGAGCCGCCCGACGAAGCTGCGCTCGATGCGGCGTGGCGCGCGCTCGCGGGCGGCCCCGTGAGCGTCGCGCCGCTGCCCGTGCCTGCGCGCCGCGAGCGTCTCGCGGCCGGGCACGACGCGTCGCAGACGCTCGCGGCGCGCCATGCGACGCGCGTGCTGCGCGATGCTTGGCGAATGGCGAGCTTCAGCTCGCTGACCGCGTCGATGGCGCGCGAAGAGGCGGGGGGCGCGGCCGTGCCCGACGACGAACTGCGGCCCGATCACGATGCGCTGGCCGCGGTGACGCCGGACGGTGAACCGATGCTGGCCGATACGGTCGCGGCCGACCCGCCGGACGACGACATCCTCGCGTTCCCGCGCGGCGCGGCGGCCGGCGAATGTCTGCACCGCCTGTTCGAGCTCAGCCGGTTCACGGAGCCCGAATCGTGGCACAAGGCCGCGCTCGGCGCGCTGCATGACCGGCCGGTGGAGGCCGAGCCGGCGCTTGCGACGCGTCTGCCGGCGATGATGGCGCGGCTTGTCGACGACGTCGTGCACACCGAACTCGTGCCGGGCATGCGGCTCGCCGATCTCGATCCGGCGAAGCGGCTCGACGAAATGGGCTTCCTGTTCCCGGCGCCGTCGCTCGACCTGCTGGCGCTGCGCCGGCTGCTGGTCGCGCACGGCTATCCGGACGTTGCACTGGAGGCGGGTACGCTCGCCGGTTTCATCAAGGGTTTCATCGACATGATCGTCGAACACGACGGCCGTTTCTGGATCGTCGACTGGAAGTCGAACCACCTCGGCACGACGCCGGATGCCTATGGCCCGCGCGCGCTCGACGTCGCGATGGCCGATCACGCGTATCACCTTCAGGCGCTGCTCTATACGGTCGCGCTGCATCGTTACCTGCGCGGCCGGCTGCCCGATTACGACTACGACACGCACATCGCGGGCTACCTGTACCTGTTCGTGCGCGGCGTGCGGCCCGGCTGGCGCAGCGGCGGCGAGCCGGCCGGCGTGCATGCGCGGCGGCCGGCCCGCGCGCTCGTCGACGCGCTCGACCGGATGATGGAAGGGGGGCGCGCATGACCGCGTCCGACGACATGCTCGAATTCACCGGCGGTCTCGTCGCGCGGCTGCCCGAGCCGGCCGACTTCGGCATCGCGCTCGCGGAAGGCTTCGCGCGCCGCATCGGCGACCTCGCGCGGCGTGCCGGTGCGCCGTCCGCGTCGGCGCGCTGGGCGGCGCGCGCCGCGTTCGCGACGAGCCGCGCGACCGCCGGTGGGCACGTGTGCGTCGCGCTCGCCGCGCTCGCGCAGCGTTACGAAGCGCCGCTCGACGAAGTCCGCGCCGCGCTCGCCGCGAGCGGCGTGGTCGCGTTCGGCACGCTCGCTCGCGGCGACGAGCGGCCGCTGATCGTCGATCGGCTCGATCACCTGTACCTGTCGCGCTATTTCGATTACGAACGGCGGCTCGCCGATGCGCTCGTCGCGCAGGCCGGCGTCGCCGCGCCGGACGAAGGTCTGTCGCCCGAGCGCTTGCGCGACAGTCTCGCCCGTTACTTCGGGCCGGCTACCGGCGAAGTCGACTGGCAGCGCGTCGCGGCGATCGTCGCGCTGACGGGCCGCGTGACGATCGTCAGCGGCGGGCCGGGCACGGGCAAGACGACGACCGTCGTTGGCGTGCTGGCCTGTCTGCTCGACGCGCACCCGGGGCTGCGCATCGCGCTGGCCGCACCGACCGGCAAGGCCGCGCAGCGGATGCAGGAGGCGCTGCACGCGCGCGCCGGCGATCTGCCGCCCGAGCTCGCGGCGCGCCTGCCCGACACGTCGTACACGCTGCATCGGCTGCTGGGCGGCGGCGGGGCGGCCGGCTTCCGGCATCATCGCGACAATCCGCTGCCGTACGACCTGATCGTCGTCGACGAGGCGTCGATGATCGACGTCGCGCTCGCCGCGCATCTGCTCGACGCGCTTGCGCCGGGTGCGCGGCTCGTGTTGCTCGGCGACAAGGATCAACTGGCCGCGGTCGAGGCCGGCGCCGTGTTCGCGGAGCTGAGCGCGCGGCCGGCGTTCACCGTCGCGGCGCGCACGCGCATCGCGCAGGCGCTGGGCGTCGACGAGGCGGCATTCGTCGCGGCGTTGCCGGTGCCGGACGAAGCTGCGCCGCCGGCAGCGGTTCCAGCCGGGCCTCCGGTTCCTGCGTCCGCAGGTGCTCCGGCGTCGCCATCGGCGTCTGCTCACGTTTCGCGCAAATCGTCGCGTCGGTCGAAAGTCGATGCGCGACAGGCGTCGCTCTTCGACGACGAACCGCAGGATGACGACGTGTCGCCGGCCGACATCGACATCGCGCCGCCGCAGCCCACGGAGTCCGCACTGGCCGATGATGCTGGCGCACCAGACGGCAATGCGCCCGCCTGGATCGAGGCCGACGAACTCGCATGGCTCGACACCGTCGAGCTGCCGCCGTTCGATGCAGGCGACGCGGCGCTTGCATCGGCGACGGCGGCCGCATCGCCATTGACCGGCGAAGCCGTCGCCGCGTTCGCCGGCACGCCCGCTCCGGCGCCGCTCGCGGACTGCGTCGTGTGGCTCGAACGCAATTACCGCTTCGGTCTCGATTCGCCGATCGGGCGGCTGTCGCTCGCGATCCGTCGCGGCGACGTACAGGCGGCACTCGATGCGCTGCCCGCCGACGAGTCGGCCGCCGCGTCGTTTCACGAGGATGCGGGCGACACGCTGGCGTCGTCGACGGTCGAGCGGCTCGCACGGCGCTTCGGCGCCTACCTCGACGCGTTGCGCGCCGCGCTGGCCGCGCCGGTGCCCGATCCGCTGCCGCTGTTCGACGCGCTCAACCGGTTCCGGATCCTGTGCGCGACCCGCAGCGGTTCGCGCGGCGCGGAACACGTCAACGCGCTGGTGGCCGCGCACGTGCGGCATGCGGCGCGCGTGCCGCTCGCGGTCGGCGCGCACTGGTTCACCGGGCGGCCGATCATGGTCACGCGCAACGACTATGCGCTGGGGCTGTTCAACGGCGACATCGGCATCGCGCTGCCCGACGCGCACGGCGTGCTGCGCGTGTGGTTCCGGCGCGCGGACGGCACCGCGCGCGCGGTGTCGCCGGCCGCGCTGCCGCCGCACGAAACGGCGTTCGCGCTGACGGTGCACAAGTCGCAGGGCTCGGAATTCGACGAAGCGGCGCTCGTGTTGCCCGCATCGTTCGGTCGGGTGCTGACGCGCGAGCTTGTTTATACGGCCGTCACGCGCGCGCGCACGCGCGTGCAGGTGATCGGGCCGCGGCGTGTGCTGGCGCAGGCGGTCGCGACGCGCACGCAGCGCGATTCGGGGCTCGCGGCCCGCGTCGACGAGGCGCTTGCGCGGCGCCGCATGGAGGCTTCGCGATGATGATCCGTTACACGCTCGATCCGGCCGAGGTCGAATGGACGGCCGTGCGCGCGCAGGGCGCGGGCGGGCAGAACGTGAACAAGGTGTCGAGCGCGATTCATCTGCGCTTCGACATCCGCGCGTCGTCGCTGCCGCCGGTCCTCAAGGAGCGGCTTCTCGCGCTGTCCGACCAGCGCATCACGCGCGAAGGCATCGTCGTGATCAAGTCGCAGGAATATCGGACGCAGGAGAAGAATCGCGAGGCCGCGCTCGCTCGGCTCGATGCGCTGATCGGCAGCGTCGCGTACACGCCGCGCGCCCGGGTCGCGACGCGGCCGACGCGCGCGTCGAAGGAGCGGCGGCTCGAGCACAAGTCGCGCCGCAGCGTGGTGAAGTCAGGGCGCGGGAAGGTGGTCGACTGACGAACGAAGGGTCGGTGCCTGTCGCAGGCGAGCGAACGTCCGCCGTGCGCGCCGGCTATCGCATCACGGTTCCCGCGCTGTCGAGCACGAAGTCGACGCAGAACACGACGAGCCGGCTCTGCGCGCGGATCGCGACGGCAGCCGTATAGCAGTCGCGGCCTTCCGTCAGCGAGAAGTGCGGGCCCATCAGCGCGACGCGGCCGGGGGCGGCGATCGCGCGCTGGAAATACGGGCGGCGCGACCAGTTGCTGTGGGTCTCGGGGAATAGCGGGGCGAGACGGGTGACGCTCGCCTGGCTGTCGTCGGGCGGTGCGCCGATCGACGGCAGGAACTGTTCGCCGGTCTCGTCCGTGACGAACACGCGACGCGCGGCCGGCACCGTGAATACGCGTTGCGCGGCGTCCTGCAGGTTGCCGCTCGCCGAAAACGCGGCCGCGCCGCCGAGCACGAGCCGTTCGATCGCGTCGAAGCCCGGCTGCTCGGCGGCCACCGGCGTGTGCCGGCGGGCGATGAAGCGCCGCCATGCGGCGTCGAGCATCGCGGGCGCCGCCGCGCTCGCGTGCGCGATCGATGCGTCGGGCTGGCCGAACTGGAAACCCTGCACGAAATCGATGTCGGCTTCCATCAGCGCCTGCAGTGCGTCGTCGCTTTCGACGCCTTCGGCCAGCACCATCGCGCCGGCCTGGTGGAGCATCGACACGAGGTGATGCATGATGCGGCGATCGTCGGCCGAGCCGGTCGAACGCTCGACGAGCGAGCGGTCGAGCTTCACGATGTCGGGCCGCGCCCGCCACACGCGGTCGAAGTTCGAGAAGCCGGTGCCGAAATCGTCGATCGCGATCAGGAAATCGCGATGCTGGATCATGTCGATCGTGCGGGCGAGCGCGGCTTCGTCGCGCGCCGGCTGTTCGATCACTTCCAGCACGATGCGGTTTGGCGGCAGTGCGAAATGCCGGCACAGCGCCTCGACGAACTCGCGCTGCACGAGGCCCGTGTCGAGCACGCGCGGCGTCACGTTCAGGAACAGCCAGCCGTCGCCGATGCCTTGCGTGACGAAGTTGGCGGTGTGCAGGCAGCGCGCGAGCCGGTCGAGCAGCAGTGCGTCGGCGTCGCCGCGCGTCTTGTCGAACAGGGCGGTGGGCGACACCAGCGCACCGTTTGCATCGACGACGCGCAGCAGCGCCTCGTAGCCGACGACGCGCTTGTGCGTGATCGACAGCACGGGCTGGAACACGCTGCGCAATGTCGTGGTGCGATAGGTGGCGAGCCAGCCGTGGGGTGTCGGCGTGAGGCGTTCGAGCAGGGCGTCGAGCGACAGGTCGCGAGCGGGCTTCATGTCAACGGTGCCCGGAAGCGGGTGGCGGGGCGCCGACGCCCCGCCACGCCGATGCAGCCGCATGCGCAGGCGGACGCGAAAGAACGTAGGGCATCGAAACGCCTTCTGCGGATGAGTTTTCCGAGTGTAACGGGATTGCCGCGGCGCGCGTATCAGGGTAACTCCAGACGCAAACGGTACACCGCGATTCCGCCCGTACGCGGCGGCGCGGCGACGGGCGCCGCGTGCATGCGTCCGGTGCATGACCGTCGCGAAACGAAGCGCGTGACGGCGACAGATGCCGATCCCGCGGCAGCGCGGCGGTACGACCGTGCGTTGCTGCCGCCCGATGCGCGGCCCGATACGGGACATTCCGGTGGCCGGCTGCCGCCGTCAGACGAATGGGACGAATGCCCGCGTGCCGCGGTGCGATCGGGGGCGGGCCGGCCAACCCGCGTCGCGTCGTCACCGGCATCGCCGCGCGGCGGCCACGGGCCACGGGCCACGGGCGACCGGCGGCGGTTCGTGCGCGCCCGGCGCGCCGATCGTCAGGTCGCCTCGCCGCCGCGCGGTCGGACGCCGGGAATCCGCTTGATCACGCCGGTTGCGAGCGCGGTGCCGACGAGCACGATCACGCAGCCTTCGATCATCACGGCCGACACGTGTTCGCCGAGGAACAGCGCGCCCCACAGCAGCCCGAACACGGGGATCACGAACGTGACGGTAATCGCGCGGGCGGGCCCGACATGCGCGATCAGGTAGAAGAAGATGAAATACGCGATGCCGGTGCACGCGACGCCGAGCGAGAGCACCGCGCCCCAGGCGTGCACGCCGACCGGCGCGGCCGGCCACGTCGCGATCGCGAACGGCACCAGCAGCACGGTCGAGCCGATCATGCTGCCGGCCGCGTTGACGAGCGGATCGACGCCGCTGAGCTTGCGTTTCGTATAGTTGGCCGCGATGCCGTACAGCAGCGTCGCGCCGAGTGCGGCCGCCGCGGCGAGCGCGGTCGCGCCGGCGCCCGTGTCGCCGTGCGCGTTCGCGACCTGGTCCCACACGAGCGTGAGCACGCCGGCAAACCCGATGACGAGGCCGAGTGCGCGCGGCAGCGACAGCTTGTCCTTCAGCCACAGGTAAGCGACGAGCGCGCCCCACAGCGGCGTCGTCGCGTTGATTACGGACGTCACGCCGGCCGACAGCGTCAGCTCGGCGAACGCGAACAGGCAGAACGGGATGCCCGAATTCAGCGCGCCGACGACGAACAGCGGCCACGCATGACGGCGCAGCCGGGCGCCGAGATCGGCGGGTTTGAAGCGCGTCAGCGCGAAGCCCGCGAGAAACAGCGCGCCGATGCCCACGCGCAGCGCCATCAGCGGCGCGACCCCGAAATCGACGACGCCGACTCGGATGAACAGGAAGGATGCGCCCCACAGGGCGGCGAGCACGGTCAGCAGGAAAGCGTTCTTGGGTGACATCGATCGGCGAGGGCGGGGACGGGATGCGAGGAATCTTACACCGCGTTACCGCCCCGTCGTTTCATGATCGGATGAAACGACAAGAAACGGGAATTCCGCCGGTTTGCCGCCGGGCGGCGGACGCCGAGCGCGTGCGGCGCGGCCGGGCAGAATCAGTGATGACGCCAGCCGCCGCGTCCGCCGAAGCCGAAATTGAGCGACAGCGCCGGGCCCCAATAACCGCCCCACGCGGGCGCATACGCAGGCGCCGGATAGTAGTACGCGGGAGCGGGATCGACATACACGGGCGCGGGCTGCACCGGCACCGGCGCCGCCGTGTAATAGCCCGCCGGGATATAGCCGTACGGGTAGTAGCAGCCCGCAAGCGTCGTGCAGGCAAGCGCCGCGGCGACGAAGGTCCTGTTCATGATGTGTCTCCGGCGGAGCCGGCTATCGGCAGATGCTTGTAGCTTAGGCCGAGTACCGATGACACGGCATGAAAAACGGTAACCGATCATTTCCGGGCGGAGCGGCCGCGCCGGTTGCGGCAGGACATACGAAAACGGCGCTTCCGCACCGCGGAAACGCCGTTGGACCGCCCGGCCCGCGGCCGGGCGACGACGCCCAACCGGCCGGTGTCGGGCCGGCTTACTTGCCGACCTGGTTACCGATGATGCCGCCGGCCGCCGCGCCGCCCAGCGTCGACAGCGCATTGCCGCCGATCGCCGCGCCGGCCACGCCGCCGACACCCGCTCCGATTGCCGTATCGCGCTGGCGTCGCGACATCGAATCGCAGGCCGACAGGCTGGCCACTGTCGCGACGAGGAGCGCGCATACCCCAAAACGCCGAATCGAATTCATGATCGTTGTCCTTGTGGTAGTGAACGGAAGGCGCACGACCGGCTGGCGGCCGTGCATGTCCCCAATCTACGCGCCGTCCCGCGCTACTGCTGTAAGGACTTGTTAAGGCTCGCGCGGTTTCGTAATCAATTGTTTCGCATCGGCCGGCAGGCACACGGCATGCGCAAAAAAGCCCGCTCGAAAGCGGGCTTCGCACATCGCGATACGAGCCGGCGCGGCCCGCTGCGCGCGCTTACTGACGATGGTAGATCTCGGCGCCCGTCTTCACGAACTCGACCGCCTTGACCTCCATCCCTTTCTTCAGCGCCTCGGTTTCCGACACGCCTTGCTGCGCCGCGAACTCGCGCACGTCCTGCGTGATCTTCATCGAGCAGAAATGCGGGCCGCACATCGAGCAGAAGTGCGCAACCTTCGCCGAATCCTTCGGCAGCGTCTCGTCGTGGAATTCGCGCGCCTTGTCCGGGTCGAGACCGATATTGAACTGGTCCTCCCAGCGGAACTCGAAGCGCGCCTTCGACAGCGCGTTGTCGCGCACCTGCGCGCCCGGGTGGCCCTTGGCCAGATCGGCCGCGTGCGCGGCGAGCTTGTACGTGATGATCCCTTCCTTCACGTCGTCCTTGTTCGGCAGGCCGAGGTGTTCCTTCGGCGTCACGTAGCACAGCATCGCGGTGCCGAACCAGCCGATCATCGCGGCGCCGATGCCCGACGTGATGTGGTCGTAACCCGGCGCGATGTCGGTGGTCAGCGGGCCGAGCGTATAGAACGGCGCTTCCTTGCACCAGTCGAGCTGGAGATCCATGTTCTCCTTGATCAACTGCATCGGCACGTGGCCGGGGCCTTCGATCATCACCTGCACGTCGTGCTTCCACGCGATCTGCGTGAGTTCGCCGAGCGTCTTCAGTTCGCCGAGCTGCGCTTCGTCGTTCGCATCGTAGATCGAGCCGGGACGCAGGCCGTCGCCGAGCGAGAAGCTCACGTCGTACGCCTTCATGATCTCGCAGATCTCTTCGAAGTGCTCGTACAGGAAGCTTTCCTTGTGATGCGCGAGGCACCACTTCGCCATGATCGAGCCGCCGCGCGACACGATGCCCGTCATCCGGTTCGCGGTGAGCGGCACGTACTGCAGGCGCACGCCCGCGTGGATCGTGAAATAGTCGACGCCTTGTTCGGCCTGTTCGATCAGCGTGTCGCGGAAGATTTCCCAGGTCAGGTCCTCGGCCTTGCCGTTGACCTTTTCGAGCGCCTGGTAGATCGGCACCGTGCCGATCGGCACCGGGCTGTTGCGGATGATCCACTCGCGCGTTTCATGGATGTGCTTGCCGGTCGACAGGTCCATCACCGTGTCGCCGCCCCAGCGGATCGCCCACGTCATCTTGTCGACTTCCTCGCCGATCGACGACGTGACGGCCGAGTTGCCGATGTTCGCGTTGATCTTCACGAGGAAGTTGCGGCCGATGATCATCGGCTCGGATTCCGGGTGGTTGATGTTGGCGGGGATGATCGCACGGCCGCGCGCGACTTCGTCGCGCACGAATTCCGGCGTGATCTCGGCCAGCGCGTTCGCGCCGAAGGCCGCGGCGCCGAACGCCTGGCCCGGGTGCTGGCGGCCCATCATCGCGGCGAGCTTCGCGCCGTTCGGGCCGCTCGACTTCAGGCTCTCGATGTATTCGGCGCGGCGCTGGTTCTCGCGGATCGCGATGTATTCCATTTCCGGCGTGATGATGCCCTGACGCGCGTAGTGCATCTGCGTGACGTTCTTGCCGGGCTGCGCGCGGCGCGGGTTGCGGTGCAGGCCCGGGAAGCGCAGGTCGGCCGTGGCCGGGTCGGCCGCGCGCTCGAGGCCGTACTGGCTCGACAGGCCGGGGAGCACCTCGGTGTCGCCGCGCGCTTCGATCCAGCGCTGGCGCAGTGCGGGCAGGCCCGCGCGGATGTCGATCTTCGCGTCCGGATCGGTGTAGGGGCCCGACGTGTCGTACACGTAGATCGGCGGATTCTTCTCGCCGCCGAAGCCGGTCGGGGTGTCGGCCTGCGTGATCTCGCGCATCGGCACGCGGATGTCGGGCTGCGAGCCGGTTACATAAACCTTTCGCGAATTGGGCAGCGGCGCGACGGCGGCGGCGTCGACATGGGCGTCGGCAGACAGAAACTTCGGATTGGCGTTCATGCAATCTCCTGTGCGGGCGCCGGACAGGCGCGTCGGCGCTTGCCCGGAGCCCTTGACGAATGTGGGGCTCGAGCTAAGCAGGAGACGAGGCTTGGTGAGGCGGCGGATTTCGTCAGAAGGATGGCGGCGAAATCCGTACGCTTCCCTGCGCTGGCATTATCCAGATCAGGTTCAAAGGGTATTTCTCACCCGCAATGCCGGTTGTTTGACCGAACGCATTGCAGGACCCCCGCGTTAGCAAGGGCACACGATACACCGGCTTGGCGGTGGTTTCAACCGGGTGCGAAGCCGACGTCGGCGGGCAGCGGGGGGCGCGGACGCCGACGCGCATTGCGGTGCGCTGCAGCAGGCGCTGCCGTCTGCCCGCCGTGTCACCCGGGACAGAAGGGGCGGGCGGTGCAGCATTTCCGTCCGTTGTTTCCTGCTTCGAAAAAAATTTTCGACATCGCTGTCATTTCCTGCGGCGTCCTCCGTCTATTCGGCTCCCAAACCCATGTATCGGAGAGATGTCATGAAAAACGTATTCCTTGCCGCCTGTGTCGCCGCACTCGCCACGATCGCAACGGGCGCCCATGCGCAGAACGATGCGATGTCGAAGGACGGCATGTCGATGTCGAAAGACGCGATGGGCCACGACGCGATGGCGAAGGACGGCGCGATGAAGAAGGACGGCATGAAGAAGCATGAGATGAAGAAGGATGCGATGGGCCACGACGCGATGAAGAAGGGCGACGCGATGAAGAAGAACGCCATGAGCCCGTCGAACTGACGAATGCGTGCGGGGCGCGGCCGGCCGGTCATCGGCGCGCGTCGCGTCCCGTCGCACCATTGCGGGAGTCATCATCATGCAAACGGTTCCTGTCACGGATCGCACGAGCGCGCCGCCGCCCGCACCGACGATCCATCCGCGGTGGGTGCGCGCGAGCCACTGGCTCAACGCGCTCGCGGCGATCCTGATGGCGCTGTCCGGCTGGCGCATCTACGACGCGTCGCCGATCTATCCGTCGTTCACGTTCGCGCACGGCATCACGCTCGGCGGCTGGCTCGGCGGCGCGCTGCAATGGCATTTCGCGGCGATGTGGCTGCTGGTCGGCAACGGGCTGTTCTATCTCGCGATGTCGATCGCGACGGGGCGCTTCGCACGCAAGCTGCTGCCCGTGACGCCCGCGTCGGTGTGGCGCGACGTGCGCGCCGCGCTCGGCGGGCGGCTGTCGCACGACGACCTGAGCGTCTACAACGCGGTGCAGCGTGCCGCGTACCTGACCGCGATCGTCGATCTCGTCGTCCTGGTGCTGTCGGGGCTCACGATCTGGAAATCGGTGCAATTTCCGCTGCTGCGCGAGCTGTTCGGCGGTTACGACAACGCGCGCATCGTGCACTTCTGGGCGATGGCGCTGCTGGTCGCATTCGTAGCCGTCCACGTCGCGATGGCGTTGCTGGTGCCGCGCTCGCTGCTCGCGATGCTGCGCGGCCGCTGACCCGCTTCGCGGGCGAAGGAAATCATCATGTCGGAATCCGAAAAACCCCGCGGCGAGCCGCGCTGGACGCTCGACCGGAAATCGCTCGAACTCGACGTGCGCCGCGAACTCGAGATGCCGTCGCGACGGCTGTTCAACCGGCGCGTGCTGACGCTCGGCGGCCTCGCGATGCTGACCGGCTGCACGCTGCAGGACGACGCATCGGTCAACACGTTCCTCGAGAAAGTGTCGCGCATGAACGATCGCGTGCAGGCGTGGCTGTTCAACCCGAACCAGCTCGCGCCGACCTATACCGAAGCCGACATCACGCGGCCGTTTCCGTTCAACGCGTATTACGGGATCGACGAAGTACGGCACGTCGACGAGTCGACCTACCGCCTCGTGCTGTCCGGCCGTGTAACGGGCAAGCGCGTGTGGACGCTCGACGAGCTTCGCGCGCTGCCGCACGCCGAGCAGATCACGCGACACATCTGCGTGGAAGGGTGGAGCGCGATCGGCCGCTGGGGCGGCACGCCGTTCGGCGCATTCCTCGCGCGCGCCGGCGCGGACACGCAGGCGAAATACGTCGGCTTCAAGTGCGCCGACGACTACTACGAAAGCATCGACATGCCGACCGCGCTGCATCCGCAGACGCTGCTCGCATTCGAGTACGACGGTCACCCACTGCCGCCCGAGTACGGTTTCCCGATGAAGCTGCGGATGCCGACCAAGCTCGGCTACAAGAACCCGAAGCACATCATGGAAATCTTCGTGACCGATACGTTCCCCGGCGGCTACTGGGTCGATCAGGGCTACAACTGGTTCGGCGGATCGTAGGCGTCGCGCACGCGGGCCGCTTGCTCGCCAGGACGACCGGTCGGCGCTACCGGGCAGGCATCGAGAATCGGCGATTCAAGGCGGGCGCCGATGATGCCTGCCGTGCGGCCGCTCTACGCTCGTGACGGCTCACGCGATTGCCGTGGCTTTGCGCAGGAATACCGAAACGAGGTTCGTACATATTTACGAATTTCGTACATGTCTCATTGTCCGCGAAGTGCCTTGAATCTAGCATTGGCCTTCCGCGGTCGCGACGCGTTCGCACCAGCCGCCTGTGCCGTGCTCATTGCCGCGGCATTCCTCCATTTCTTTATGCACTGCGAATCGAAGCCCGAGCCGGCGTGCCCGGGCTGGTCGGTTCGCGCGCGGATTCCCTGTCCAATAATGGGTCATCGAACATGAGTCTTGTCGTATTTCGGCGTGGGTGGTCGTTCAGTTTGCTTTGCGTGGTCGCGAGTGTGACGTTGTCGGCGTGCGGAGGGGGGGATTCCGACTCGCCCGCCGTGGTCGCGCAGGAAAAGGAAGTGCCGCAGGAGCAAGAGGTCGTTGCGGATACCGTCGCGGTATCCGACGAGCCGGGAGCGCCTCCGGATCCGGTGTACCCGCAGTCGCCGGAGCCGCCGCCGGTACCTCATCCGCCGGAGAAGGAAGCGCCGCCTGCGCCAAAACCGCCCGAGACGGAAGAACCGCCTGCGCCGAAACCGCCCGAGACGGAAGAACCGTCGCCGCCCGATCCGCCCGCACCGGTCGACACGAGCCTCGCCATCAGGAACCACGCAGCCGGTGAGAACCTTTGCCTGTCCGTTTCGACAAGCAACGGCACGGATGTCGGGTTCGACGCGTGTTCGGGAGCCGACGCGCAGCGCTGGCGGATGGTGCAGGCCGGCAACGGCTATTTCAGGGTGAAGAACGTGCTCGCCGAATCGCAGGGCCGGGGCGTCTGCCTGCGCGCGGCCCCGTCGAACCCGGGCACGGTCAACATGTGGCCGTGCGACGGCACGGACTATCCGACGACGCGGATGTGGCGCGCGGACGTCGACATGAGCGGCTCGTTCACGATGCGCAACAAGCACTGGTCGGATGTCGGCAGGGGCGCGTCGCTGCAAGCGACGGACCGCACGCTCGCCATGCTGCCGGCCGCCGAACAGCCAGCCGCATACTGGACCTACGATGGCGAATTGCCGTCGCCGATGCGAATCGTGACGGGCGATCGCCGGGTGCTGCTGATGTCCGCGCACTTCACGGGCCAGACGGCGAATCCTGCCGAGCCGATTCGCAAGGCCGTGTTTGGTGACGGCGCGAGTTACGGTTCGCTCGCGCACTATGTCGGATTGGCGTCGCGCGGCAAGCTGACGCTCGGCGGCAGGATGCTGGAGGACGTCGATCTCGGCGCATTCCCGGCCGGCTGCAATTCGGGCGCCATCCTCGAGCGGGCGAGGGCCGCCGCGCGGGTGCGAGGCGTCGATCCCGGCGCGTTCGACTACCTGTTCGTCGATTTCCCGTACTCGAGCGAATGCAAGTTCGCCGGACTGGCGGCGCGGCCGGGGCAATGGATTCTGTCGAACGGCTCGGGCCACGCGTACTGGATGTGGGCGCACGAATTCGGTCACGGGCTGGGCGCGGGGCATCCCGATTCGCTGCGTAATTGCCCGATCGAGGGCGGCGCCGTCATGCTCGGCGGCGGCTGCGCGAAGGGTGGCATCGACGATCCGGCCGATACGGTGGGCGGTGGCGGCCGGCGCATGTATCCCGTCGATTACCAGCTGTTCGCGGGGTGGCTTGACGAGGCCGACGTGCCGCTGCTCGTCAAGCCGGGCACGTACCGCCTCGCGCCGCTCTGGAGTGCACTGCCGGGCAAGCAGGGCTATCGCCTGCCGCGCGGCGACGGCTCCTACCTGCTGCTCGAATTCCGTCGTCCGCGGGGGGCGAAGGGCACGTACGAGGACTGGCCCGACACGTCGCCGTTCGTCAATGGCGTGGCCGTGCGGATCGTCCGCTATCCGGGCAGCGGTATTCAGAACACGCTCGTCGATGCGACGCCGGGCAGCAAGGACGGCATGAAGGATGCGCCGTTGATGCCGGGCAAGTCGCTCGTCGACACGGTGTCCGGGCAGCGCATCACCGTGCAGTCGGCCGACGATGGCGGCGCGGTGGTGCAGGTCGAGATGGTTCGTTAGCCGAGCGCCGTGCCGGCCCCGGTGTCGCGCCGAAACGTCAGTCGACAAGCTTTCAGGCGGGGCGCCCGCTTCCTTTCGAATCCTTGATGCCATAATGCCAGGCGTGCGCAGCCGCAGCGGTTGCGCACTTTTTTCCTCTGCCGCCGGTCCCGCCGGTTTACTTCGTCGCCGTTCGCACTGTCATGTCGTTCCGCACGCTTGCCCCCGCTGTCCTGGCCCCGTCCGGGCCATTTGCCGGTTGTCCCGGCGTCTTTAAGCGGGGCACGCGGCGCGCCGCGCGGGCAGGCTGACGATGGGCCCGCTCGATCGATTCCTCGATTTCTTCGCCCGCCATCCGCTGCGCCTGCCGCAAAGCCGCGGCGGGCGCGTGGCGCTGGCGCTCGTCTTCATCTATTTCGTCTGGGGTTCGACCTACAGCGGGCTGCATTTCGCGCTGCAGTCGTTCCCGCCGCTGCTGCTGTCGGGGCTGCGCAACCTGCTCGGCGGGATCGGCCTGTTCATCTTCGCGCTGCGGCGCAAGCCCGAATGGCCGACGCTGCTGGAAATCCGCAACTCGGCGATCGTCGGCACGATGCTCGTCGCGCTGTCGTCCGGCACGATCGCGCTCGGCATGCGCACGGTCAGCAGCGGGTCGGCCGCGGTGATGGTCGCCACGGTGCCGCTGTTCGCGACCGTGATCGCGGCGGTCGCCGGGCGGCCGGTGACCAAGGGCGAATGGGCGGCCGTCGCGCTCGGGATGGTCGGCATCGTCGTGCTGAATTCGGGCGGTTCGGCCGCCTCGAACTCGGCGCTCGGCACGATTTGCGTGCTGGCCGGCGCGCTATTCTGGGCGGGCGGCGCGCATCTCGCGACGCGGCTCAAGCTGCCGTCCGACCTGTTCCTGTCGACGTCGCTGCAGATCGGCCTCGGCGGCCTGATGTCGACGATCGTCGCGTGGCTGCTCGGCGAACGCGTCGAACAGCTGGCAGTCGGGCCGGTGTTCGCGTTCGTGTACCTGATGGTGTTCTGCACGATGGCCGCGTACGTCGCGTACGGCTACCTGATCCGCCACACGAGCCCGATCATCGCAAGCAGCTGCATGTACGTGAACCCGATCGTCGCGGTCGCGCTCGGTGCGCTGCTGCTGGGCGAGCCGGTGACGATGGCGACGGTCGTCGCGACCGTCGCGATCCTCGGCAGCGTCGGGTTGTCGTTCGTGTTCGATCCGGCGCGCCGGCCGGCCGCCGCCGCCGCGGCTGCCAGTTCGCCGGCCGTGGCGGCCGAGCAGGCGGCGACGGCGGACGCTTCTGCTGTCGCCGAGCCGATCGCCACGCCGGATGCGGCGCCCATCCTCGCGCCGTCCGCCGTCCCGCTCGCGGTGCCGACGCCCGCGGCGGTGATGGATCCCGCCGCGGTGATCGACCCGGCCCCGGCGTTCGCGCCGCCGCCCGCCACCGCCGAGACGGCCGCCTCGCGCACCGACGCGTGACGCAGCGGCGGCCGGCCGCGCTCAGCCGCGCCGGCCGCCGCGATGGTGGGACCAGCCGGCGAGCGCGGTAAACAGCAGGCCGGCCGCGCACATGCCGGTCCAGCCGAACGCGCGCCATGCGGCGACGCCGACCGACGAGCCGAGCGCGCCGCCGATGAAATAGCACACCATGTACACCGTGTTCACGCGGCTGCGCGCCTCCGGCTTCAGCGCATAGATGCGCGACTGGTTCGAGATCTGCGCGGCCTGTACGCCCACGTCGAGCACGATCACGCCGATCACGAGCCCGACGAGGCTCGAACCCGACAACGCGAAGATCACGAACGACTGCGCGAGCAGCGCGATCGCGAGCGAGATGACTGCGCGCGGGCCGCGTGTGTCCGCGGAGCGGCCCGCATACGGTGCGGCGAGCGCGCCCGCGGCTCCGACGATTCCGAACAGGCCGGCTGCCTGCGGGCCGAGATGGAACGGCGCGCCGGCGAGCAGCAGCGTGAGCACCGGCCAGAACGCGCTGAACGCCGCGAACAGCGCGGCGCCCGTCAGCGATGCCTCGCGCAGCCCGCGCAGTTCGGCGGCCAGATGCCACATCGAGCCGAGCAGCTTGCCGTACGACAACGTCGACGTCGGCGAGCTGCGCGGCAGCCGCAGCACGATCACGACGGCGAGCGCGACGAGCGCCGCGACCGAGGCGGCGAACACCGCGCGCCAGCCGAAATACTCGGCGACGAAGCCGGCGGCGGTACGCGCGAGCAGGATGCCGAGCAGCAGGCCGCTCATCACGGTGCCGACCGCGTGGCCGCGTTCGGCCGGCGGCGCGATTTCGGCGGCGAACGGCACGGCCTGCTGCGCGATGGTCGCGAGGATGCCGATCGCGAGGCTCGCGAACGCGAGTACGACGAGCGACGGCGCGGCGGCCGCCGCGATCAGCGCGATCGACAGCCCGGCGATCTGCAGCAGGATCAGCCCGCGGCGATCGAAGCGGTCGCCGAGCGGCGCGAGCAGGAACATGCCGGCCGCATAGCCGAGCTGCGTCGCGGTCGGTACCACGCCGATCCATGACGCGCCGTCCGGAAAGGACGCGCGGAAGCTGTCGAGCAACGGCTGGTTGTAATAGATGTTCGCGACCGAGACGCCCGCGATCGTCGCGAGCAGCAACAGCAGGCCGCGCGAATAGTGGGGCGAGGGGGCGTCGGTCGGACGGTCGGTGGAGGCGGTGGACATGGCGGCGGCAACGGAGTGGGCGGCGCGGCAGGCGGCGCACGCATCGGGTGCGCAGTCAGGCCGGGCGCCGGTCGAGGCTGCCGATCATACCGGAGCGACGCGAATCCTGCCGGCGGCATAACCGGCATAACCGGCATAACCGGCCGCCCGTCACGGTACGCGCTTCACGTCGTCAGTCGACCAGCTCGCCCGTCGGCTCGTAGAACGGATACGGTCCCGCGCCTTCGTCCACATAGACGTGATGCGACATCATCCCCGTATCGGGTGCATGACGATGAACCGCGAATGCCGGCGGTTCGAGCCGAAACGCGGACGGCCCATCAACTCGCAAGTCGAATGCGACCTGGTGCGCGGGCGATGGCACCGCGCACGCGAGCGTGCCGCCGAAGCGTGTGAACATCGTGCGGTGCACGTGACCGCAGAGCACGCGCTCGACGTTCGGATGGCCGCGCAGCAGCGCATCGAGTTTCGCGGCGGCGGCGGGCGCGAGACGCAGCTTGTCCATGTGCCCGATGCCGGACGCAAACGGCGGGTGATGCAGCGCGACGATCACCGCCCGGTCGCGCGCGGCGTCGAGCTGCGCGGCGAGCCACGCGAGCCGGGCGTCGCACAGGTCGCCGTGGCTCGCGCCCGGCACCTGCGAATCGAGCGCGAGCACGCGCACCGCGCCGACGTCGAGCGCGTACTGCACGAATTCGCCGTCCTGCAGCTCGGCACGATCGCCGAACGCGCGGCGCAAACCGGCGCGGTCGTCGTGATTGCCGATCATCAGGTAATACGGAATCTCGAGCGCGTCGAGCAGCCCGCGCAGGTTGCCGTACTCTTCGTCGTGGCCGAAGTCGGTCAGGTCGCCGGTGACGAGCACGGCGTCGGGGCGCGGCACGAGGGCGTTCAGTTTCTCGACGCAGCGCGCGAGCGCGGCCGCCGTGTCGACGCGCCGGTACGCGAGCTGGCCCGGCCGCTTGATGTGGAGATCGCTGATTTGAGCAAGCAGCATCGTCGTTCCTCGGAATCGTCGGGTTGTTGTCGCGGCCGCGTGCGCCGCGTGGGGTGCTGCCTGGATGATGCCGGATCGACGGCTTACGCGCCGAGCGCGATCAGGCCTTCCGGCGCGATCGTGAGGCCGACCGCCGTGCCGCGCGCGAGCGCGATGCGGCCCGGCACGTCGATCACGAGCGCGTCGGGCGCCGCATGCTCGATCGTGAGCCGCGTGCGTTCGCCGAGGAACGCGCACGCGCCGACCGCGCCGCGCAGCGGCGCATGCGCGGGATCGGCGAGCTGCGCATCCTCGGGGCGGAAGAACCACTCGTCGGCCGCATGCGGCGTAACGATCGCGCCGCCGGTCGTTTCGAGCGCGCCGTCGCGCCACTGGCCCGCCAGCCGGTTCAGCGTGCCGATGAACTGCGCGACCGTGCGGTTCGCGGGCTGGTAGTAGATCTCGCGCGGCGTGCCGATCTGCTCGATGCGGCCCGCGCCCATCACGACGATCCGGTCGCCGAGCTCCATCGCTTCGGCCTGGTCGTGCGTCACGTAGACGGTCGTCACGCCGAGCTCGCGCAGCAGCGCGTTCATGTCGCGGCGCAGCACGTCGCGCAGCTTCGCGTCGAGCGCGGTCAGCGGTTCGTCGAGCAGCAGCACGCGCGGCCGCACCGCGAGCGCGCGCGCCAGCGCGACACGCTGGCGCTGGCCGCCCGACAGTTGGTCGACCGGTTTGTCCGCATGTGCGTCGAGCCGCATCATCGCGAGCAGTTCGTCGACGCGTTCGCGCAGCGCACGCGGCTCGGTCTTGCGGATCTTCAGCCCGTAGCCGACGTTGCCGCGCACCGTCAGGTTCGGAAACAGCGCGTAGTTCTGGAACACCATGCCGACTTGCCGGCGCTCGATCGGCAGTGCGGTGACGTCGTCGTCGCCGAACGCGATCGTGCCGCCGGCGTCCGGCGTGTCGAGGCCCGCGATCAGGCGCAGCGTGGTGGTCTTGCCGCAGCCCGACGGCCCGAGCAGCACGAGCGTTTCGCCTGCGCCGATCGACAGGTCGAGCGGTTCGAGCACGCGTGTGCCGCGGAACGTCTTTGCGCAGCCGGTCAGGGTAATGGGAGTGGAATCGAGTTTCATGTCTACGAAAATTTCAGCGCGGGCGCTTTTTGAGCGCGCGCGTACCGGACGGATCGACGCCAAGCCACTGCATCGCGACGAGCAGCGGCAGCGTCATCAGCAGGAACAGGATCGTGTACGCGCTGCCGACTTCGAGGCGCAGCGATGCATAGGTATCGGCGAGCCCGACCGGCAGCGTCTTGGTGTCGGGCGTATGCAGCATCCACGTGAGGTTGAACTCGCCGATCGACAGCGTGAGCACCGCGAGCGCACCGGCGACGATGCCCGGCCGCAGGTTCGGCAGCACGATCGTGACGAAGCGCGTGACGAACGACGCGCCGAGGCTCGCCGCGCCTTCCTCGAGCGTGCGCAGGTCGGCGCCGGCCGCAACCGCTGCGACCGCGCGCACCATGAACGGCAGCGTGAACACGACGTGGCCGACGACGATGAACCACAGGCTCATCCGGAACGCGGTGAAGCCGCCGTACACGACCAGCAGCGCGAGCGCCGAAGCCAGCCCCGGCAGCGCGACCGGCAGCACGAGCGCTTCCTCGATCGCACGCGCGATGCGGCCCTTGCTGCGCGCGAGCGCATAGCCGGCCGGCACGCCGACGACGAGCGCGATCGCGAGCGTCGCGAACGCGACGTAGAGCGACAGCGCGACCGAGCCGTGATACTGCTGCCACACCTGTTCGAGCCAGCGCAGCGTGAGGCCGCTCGACAGGCCGCGGAAATAGTTGACGGTCAACCCCGCGAGCACCGACATCACGACGGGCACGATCAGGAACGCGCACAGCAGCAGCGTGACGCCCCATTGGAGCGCGGCGATCGCCCGCGCGCCGGCGACGCGCGGCGCATGCCGGGCGGCGCGTGCCGGGTGCAACGGAGCTGGAGCGGGTGCCGGCGACGGCGCGGAAGAGCCGGAAAGCGATTGCATGCGTAAATCCTCAGGCCGCGGCGGCGGCGGTGTGACCGGTGAAGCGGCGCGCGAGCGCGAGCACGGCCCAGGTGACGATGCCGAGCACGATCGACAGGCCGGCCGCCGTCGCGATGTTCGCGTTCAGCGTGAACTCGGTATAGATCGTCATCGGCAGCACGTTCAGGTCGGTGGCGAGCGTGAACGCTGTGCCGAACGCGCCCATCGCGGTCGCGAAGCAGATCGCGCCGGCCGCGATCAGGCCCGGCGCGAGCGCGGGCAATACGATGTCGACGAAGATCCGCCACGGCGACGCGCCGAGCGAACGCGCGGCTTCCTCGAGCGACGCGTCGAGCTTCGACGCGGCCGCGATCACGGTGACGATCACGCGCGGAATCGAGAAGTACAGGTAGCCGATGAACAGGCCGGCCACCGAATACGCGAACACGAATTTGTCGCCGGTGAGCTTCGCCGACAGCATGCCGATCAGCCCCTGGCGTCCGGCGAGCATGATCACCATGAAGCCGACGACGACACCCGGGAACGCGAGCGGAAACGTCAGCAGCGCGAGCAGCACGCGCTTGCCGGCGAATTCGCGGCGCGCGAGCAGGAGGCCCGAGATCGTCGACAGCGCGAGCGTCACGAGCGTGACGCCCGCGGACAGCGCAACCGTCTCGCCGAGGCTCTTCATGTAGCGCGCATTGCCGAGCAGCGCCGCGTAGTGCGAGAAGAAGGCGCCGTCGGCGGATACCTGCACGAGCGAAGCCATCGGCAGCAGCCAGAACGCGGCGAATACCGCCAGCGCCGGCGCGACGAGCGCGATGCGCCAGCGCAGCGGAAAAGTCAGGTCGAGCATCGGTTGCGTCCCGCGGCTTACTGCATGATCTGCAGGTACTGCTGGCCGAACGCCTGCTGGCCGGCCGCCATCTTGCCGAAGTCGACCGGTTTCGCCCGCGCGTATTCGCTCGCCGGCAGGAACTTCGCGGCGATGTCGGCGCCGAGCGTCTGCGCGCGCACCGGGCGCAGGTAGGCGTTGGCCCACAGTTTCTGGCCTTCGTCGGACAGCACGAAGTCGAGCACCTTCTTGCCGTTCGCATCGTGCGGCGCGCCTTTCACGAGGCTCATCACGTACGGCACCGCGATCGTGCCTTCCTTTGGAATCACGAACTCGACGTTCGCGTTGTCCTTGTATTTCGCGCGATACGCATCGAAGTCGTAGTCGAGCAGGATCGGAATCTCGCCGGACAGCACGCGCGCATAGGCTGTCTGCTTCGGCACGATCGGCGCGTTCGCCTTCAGCTTGCGGAACCAGTCGAGGCCCGGCTTGAAGTTGTCGAGGCTGCCGCCGAGCGCCTGGTTGACGGCGACCGCGCCCGCATAGCCGACGAACGCGCTCGACGGATCGAGATAGCCGACCATGCCCTTGTATTCGGGCTTCAGCAGGTCGGCCCACGAACGCGGCACCGGCTTGCCGTCGAGCGCGTCCTTGTTCACGAAGAAGCCGAGCGTGCCCGAGTGGATCGCGAACCAGTAGCCTTGCGGGTCCTTCAGGTTCGCGGGGATGTCGTTCCAGTGCGCGGGCTTGTACGGCGCGATCACGCCCTTGTCCTTCGCCTGGAACGCCGACGACACGCCGAGGTAGACGACGTCGGCCACCGGGCTCTTCTGCTCGGCGATCAGCTGCGCGATCGCCTGGCCGGAGTTCTTGTTGTCGGACGGCACGCGGATGCCGGTCTTCTGCTTGATCGCGGCGATCTGCGCGGCCCAGTCGGCCCATTCGGGCGGGCAGTTGTAGCAGATCGCCGTTTCGTCGGCATGGGCTGCGGGGGCGCCGGCGACGAGCGCGGCAAAGGCGAGCGGCGCGGCAAGCGCGCGCAGCAGCGAGGTCAGGCGAAAGGACACGGTGAATCTCCGGGCGAGTAGGGTGGCGCTGGTGTGGTGTGGTGATCGGTGTGCGTGGCGCGCGTGTGTTGCGATCAGGCCTTGCGCAGGTGCAGGTCGGTGGCCGGCGGTGCGATCGTCGCGCCGTCGCGCACCGCATGCGGCAGGATCGTCGACGTGCGGTCGATCGCGGCGCCGCCGATGCATTCGACGAGACGCTGCCACGCGTGGCGGCCGATGTCGCGGTTCGGCGTCGCGACGCTCGCGAGCGGCGGCGCAAGCAGCTCGCCGATCGCGATTCCGTCGAAGCCGAGCACCGACAGGTCGTCGGGAATCGAGAAACCCGCGCGGCGCAGGCCGCGCATCACGACCATCGCGAGCAGGTCGTTGCTGCAGAAGAGGGCGGTCGGGCGCGTGGCGTGCGCGGTCAGATGCGCGAGCACCGCATCGGGCAGCTCGGGTGCATTGAAGTCGACTTCGACGGGCGGCAGCGGCGCCACGCCGGCTTCCTCCAGCGCCTGCGCATAACCGAGATGACGCTGGCGCGCCCGGTCCGACGCGGCGAGCGAACCGGCCAGCATCAGCACGCGGCGATGGCCGTGCGCGGTCAGCCGTTGCACGCCGTCATACGCGGCAAGGCGGTTGTCGACCGACACCGACGGACGGCGCTGCGTGTCGTTGTGCATCAGCACGTAATGCGGGCCGTCGCGGTCGAGCATGTCGAGCAGCGGATGCGTGTCCGCATCGGCGACGGTGAGGATCAGCCCTTCGACGCGCTGTTCGCGCAGCGTCTCGATCGCATGACGCTCGCGCGCCGCGTCGTATTCGGTCGTCATCAGGATCAGCTTGAAACCGGCCGCGGTCGCGAGTTCGTCGATGCCTTGCAGACAGTCGGCGAACACGGGGTTCGACAGCGTCGGCACGACGACGCCGACGAGCCGCGTGCGCTCGCCGCGCAGTTGCCGGCCGAGCGGGCTCGGGCGGAACTGCAGCGTGTCGATGGCGGTGCGGATCGTCTGCAGCGTGGCGGGGCTGACGGTATGCGGCGCGTTGATCGCACGCGAAACGGTGGCGATCGAGAAGCCCGCGAGGGCGGCGACGTCCTTGATGGTCGAGGTCATGAAGTCATGCGATGTAAACGTTTTCGGCCGGGGAATTATCGAAAACGTTTGTGACTTCGCGATGACGCACGCGACGCTTGTTTCGCGAAAAGCACGACACAAATGTCAGACGGTTGAGGTCGTCGGACGACGCGCGGTCGATTGTATCGGGGCAGGTCGCGGCGCGGGACGAAATCGGCGGGCCGTGGGGTGTCGGTGCGGTATCGGCGTCGAACGCCGGGGAGCAAGCGACGCGATGACGGCCGGTATCGCGATGCGGCGCGGCGGAATAAGGGAACGCATGCGCAAGCAATGGTAGAATCGCGTCCGCCCTCTTGCCGGGGTGATGAAATTGGTAAACATAGCGGACTTAAACGATTGAGTGCCCGGTCGGAAACGGTCGGTGCAGAACCCTTCAAATTCGGCGAAACCCCTGATGTGTGCATCGAGGCAACGCCGAGCCAAGCCTCGCGGCATCCGCG
The DNA here is from genome assembly GCF_001729305.1 of Burkholderia sp. A2. Lineage (NCBI taxonomy): Bacteria > Pseudomonadati > Pseudomonadota > Betaproteobacteria > Burkholderiales > Burkholderiaceae > Burkholderia > Burkholderia sp. A2. The sequence goes on from NZ_LZXX01000057.1 coordinate 65,959, forward strand.
AGGAAGGTGTAGAGACTAGACGGGGGGCGCCTAAGGCGCACGGGCAGCGGTCACGCCCGCGCGCGACGGTGAAGGCATAGTCCAGCGCACGAACGGTTCGCGCACGCGACGCCGGCTTTGAAAGAAGCAGTGTGACGAAAATCCGCCGCCTTAACTGGCTTGCCGGTTCGAGTCCGGTCCCCGGCACCATCGATTGCGTTGATGCGACGCGATTCGATTCGACGAAGGCGTAAAAAACCCGCGAGAAATGCAGCGCTCGCGGGTTTTTTATTGGGCGCACGCACATGCAGCGGCACGCCCGCGCGGCTCGCGATGCGCTTCACTGCGCAGAAAACCGCGCCATGTGATACTGGCACGCACGTCGCACCGGACGCCTGCGTCGCCACGGCCAACGCGTTCCGCTGACAGCCTCCCTCATCGTTTGCGTCTCGCAAGACCACCCGTCATGACCGACTCGACCCATCACTATTACGAACCGTCGCAAGGCCACGGCCTGCCGCACGACCCGTTGAACGCGATCATCGGACCGCGCCCGATCGGCTGGATTTCATCCCGCGGCAGCGACGGCACGCTGAACCTCGCGCCGTACAGCTTCTTCAACGCGTTCAACTATCGGCCGCCGATCATCGGCTTTTCGAGCACCGCCGCGAAGGACAGCGTGCGCAACGTGCAGGAGACCGGCGAGTTCGTGTGGAACCTCGCGACGCGCGATCTGGCCGAGCGGATGAACCAGACCTGCGCCGCCGTGCCATACGACGTAAACGAGTTCGAACTCGGCGGCCTGACTGCGGTGCCGTCACGGCTCGTCGACGTGCCGCGTGTCGCGGAAAGCGGCGTGAACTTCGAATGCAAGGTGACCGACGTGATCCGGCTGCGCGATCATCGCGGCGTCGAAACGCCGGCCACGCTGGTGCTGGGCGAGGTCGTCGCGGTTCATATCCGCCATGACTTGCTGAAGGACGGCATCTTCGACACGTTCGGCGCGGGCATCATTCTTCGCGCGGGCGGCCCGTCGGCCTATGTGCACGTGACGCCCGACAGCCGCTTCGACCTCTTCCGTCCCGACGCGTGATCGATCGCGCGCCGCAGCAGGCAGGCAAACCACGCGCACAGGCACCCGCACCCGACGCAAGACCTCGCGAAGATCCAGGATTTCGCGAGGTCTTTGGCTTCGTACCCTCACACGATCGGGACACGCCGATCCGTTCGCGCCCCCGAGGCCCGCTCTTCGCCGGCCCGGCGACCCTGCACCACAGCAAACCCGTCCCGCGCCGACTCCCCGCCGCACTCACGCGCCGCCTCGATCGGCCATGGCAAATCTGCTCACGACGAACGAGCGGCTTGGGCATCGACGTGCGCCGCTGCCAGGCATAGATTTCCAAGGTTGACGCGCTTATCCGCGCGTCAGCTCGCGCGCGGGCCGGCAACCGGCCCGCGCGTTCCCAAACAGCGTGAGACACAATCGAGCGTGGAGACGACACGATGAGCCTGTCAGAGCCATTGCGTCTGCATGTGCCGGAGCCCACCGGGCGCCCGGGCTGCAAGACGGATTTTTCCTATCTGCATCTATCGCCGGCCGGCGCCGTCCGCCGCCCGCCGATCGACGTAGCCGCGGCGGACACCGCCAATCTCGCCCGCAGCCTCGTGCGCGTGCTCGACGACAGCGGCAAGGCCGTCGGCCCGTGGGCCCCCGATCTCGACGATGCGCGGCTGATCGCCGGGCTGCGCGCGATGCTCAAGACCCGCATTTTCGACGCGCGCATGATGATCGCGCAGCGCCAGAAGAAAATCTCCTTCTACATGTTGAGCCTCGGCGAGGAGGCGATCGGCACCGCGCATGCGATGGCGCTGCGCGATGGCGACATGTGCTTTCCGACCTACCGGCAGCAGAGCATCCTGATCGCGCGCGACGTGCCGCTCGAGCGGATGATCTGCCAGCTGATGTCGAACGAAGGCGATCCGCTGAAGGGTCGCCAGCTTCCGGTGATGTACTCGGACCGCGAAGCCGGCTTCTTCTCCATTTCCGGCAACCTCGCGACGCAGTTCATCCAGGCGGTTGGCTGGGCGATGGCGTCGGCGATCAAGGGCGACACGAAGATCGCGTCCGCGTGGATCGGCGACGGCGCGACGGCCGAAGCCGATTTCCATACCGCGCTGACGTTCGCGCACGTGTACCGCGCGCCGGTCGTGCTGAACGTGGTCAACAACCAGTGGGCGATCTCGACGTTCCAGGCGATCGCGGGCGGCGAGGGCACGACCTTCGCCGGGCGCGGCGTCGGCTGCGGGATCGCATCGCTGCGCGTCGACGGCAACGACTTCCTCGCGATCTACGCGGCGTCGAGCTGGGCGGCCGAACGCGCGCGCCGCAACCTCGGCCCGACGCTGATCGAGTGGGTGACCTACCGCGCGGGCGCGCATTCGACGTCGGACGATCCGACCAAGTACCGGCCGAGCGACGACTGGTCCCATTTCCCGCTCGGCGATCCGATCGAGCGCTTCAAGCGTCACCTGATCGTCAAGGGCATCTGGTCGGACAGCGCGCACGACGCATTGACGGCCGAGCTCGAGGCCGAGGTGATCGCCGCGCAGAAGGAAGCGGAGAAATACGGGACGCTGGCCGACGACCGGATTCCGTCGCCGGCCTCGATGTTCGACGACGTCTACAAGGAGCTGCCCGCGCACCTGCGCCGTCAGCGTCAGGAACTGGGAGCGTGATCATGGCGCAACACGAGACAGGGACGGCGACGCAGCCGATGACGATGATCCAGGCGCTGCGCTCCGCGATGGACGTGATGCTCGGGCGCGACGGCGATGTGGTCGTGTTCGGGCAGGACGTCGGCTATTTCGGCGGCGTGTTCCGCTGCACCGAAGGACTGCAGAACAAATACGGGAAATCGCGCGTGTTCGATGCGCCGATCTCCGAAGGCGGGATCGTCGGCGCGGCGGTCGGGATGGGCGCGTACGGACTGCGGCCCGTCTGCGAGATCCAGTTCGCCGACTATTTCTACCCGGCATCCGACCAGATCGTGTCGGAAGGCGCGCGGCTGCGCTATCGATCGGCCGGCCAGTTCACCGCGCCGATGACGATCCGGATGCCGTGCGGCGGCGGGATCTACGGGGGGCAGACGCACAGCCAGAGCCCGGAGGCGATGTTCACGCAGGTGTGCGGGCTGCGCACGGTGATGCCGTCGAATCCGTACGACGCGAAAGGGCTGCTGATCGCGTCGATCGAGAACGACGATCCGGTGATCTTCCTCGAACCGAAACGGCTGTACAACGGGCCGTTCGACGGCCATCACGAACGGCCCGTCACGTCGTGGCTCAAGCATCCGGCGAGCGCGGTGCCGGAAGGCTACTACACGGTGCCGCTCGATACGGCCGCCGTCGTGCGGCCCGGCAACGACGTGACCGTGCTCACCTACGGCACGACCGTGCACGTGTCGCTCGCCGCGGCGGAGGAGACGGGTATCGACGCGGAAGTGATCGACCTGCGCACGCTGTGGCCGCTCGATCTCGACACGGTCGTCGCGTCGGTGCGCAAGACCGGGCGCTGCGTCGTGGTGCACGAGGCGACGCGCACCTGCGGCTATGGCGCGGAGCTCGTGTCGCTGGTCCAGGAACACTGCTTCTACCACCTCGAAGCGCCGGTCGAGCGCACGACGGGCTGGGACACCCCGTATCCGCATGCGCAGGAATGGGCGTACTTTCCGGGGCCGACCCGGGTCGGTGAAGCGTTGCGACGCGTGATGGAGGCGTGAGATGGGGATTCATGTCATCAAGATGCCGGATATCGGCGAGGGGATCGCCGAGGTCGAACTGGTGGCCTGGCATGTGGAAGTCGGGCAGACGATCAAGGAAGACCAGCCGCTCGCCGACGTGATGACCGACAAGGCGGCGGTCGAGATTCCGTCGCCGGTGACGGGCAAGGTGATCGAACTGGGCGGCCGGATCGGCGAGATGATGGCGGTCGGCAGCGAGCTGATTCGGCTGGAAGTCGAAGGCGACGGCAACCTGAAGGCCGCGGCACCGGTGCGGGAAACAAAGGTAGCAACCGCACCGGTCGCGGCGGCGACGCCGTCGAAGCCGGTGGCGGACGTGCCGGCCGAGCCGCCTGTGCAGCCCGCAGCGCCTCGCGCACCGGCGCAACCGCGCCGCGACGAACCGGCCGCGCAGCCGCGCGCGGCGCGCGCGCCGGGCGAACGGCCGCTCGCGTCGCCGGCCGTGCGTCAGCGCGCGTGGGACATGGGCATCGAGCTGCGCTACGTACGCGGCACCGGTGAGGCCGGCCGGATCCTGCACGCGGATCTCGATGCGTATGCAGGGTCCGGCGGCGGCACGGCGCGCGCATCGCAACCGCGCGGCTACGACGAACGCCACGACGAAACCGAAGTGCCGGTGATCGGCCTGCGGCGCGCGATCGCGCGCAAGATGCAGGAAGCGAAGCGCCGCATTCCGCACTTCAGCTACGTCGAGGAAATCGACGTGACCGAGCTCGAATCGTTGCGCACGGAACTGAACCGCCGCCACGGCGACACGCGCGGCAAGCTCACGCCGCTGCCGCTGCTGATCCGCGCGATGGTGATCGCGCTGCGCGACTTCCCGCAGATCAACGCGCGCTTCGACGACGAAGCGGGTGTGGTCACGCGCTACGGTGCGGTGCACATGGGCGTCGCGACTCAGACGGACGGCGGCCTCACGGTGCCCGTGCTGCGCCATGCGGAAGCGCGCGACGTGTGGTCGATCTCGGCGGAAATCGCGCGGCTTGCCGACGCGGTGCGCGCGAACCGTGCTCAGCGCGACGAGCTGAGCGGATCGACGATCACGATCTCGAGCCTCGGCGCGCTCGGCGGCATCGTGTCGACGCCGGTGATCAATCATCCGGAAGTGGGCATCGTCGGCGTGAACCGGATCGTCGAGCGGCCGATGATCCGCGACGGCGCGGTCGTCGCGCGCAAGATGATGAACCTGTCGTCGTCGTTCGATCATCGCGTCGTCGACGGCGCGGACGCGGCCGAATTCATCCAGGCCGTGCGCGCGGTGCTCGAACGCCCGGCATTGCTGTTCGTGGAGTGAGCCGATGAAGAACGAACACACCACACTGCTCGTCATCGGCGGCGGCCCGGGCGGCTACGTCGCCGCGATCCGCGCGGGGCAGCTCGGCATTCCGACGGTGCTCGTCGAGCGCGACCGGCTCGGCGGGACGTGCCTGAACATCGGCTGCATTCCGTCGAAGGCGCTGATCCACGTGGCCGACGCGTTCGAACAGGCGTGCGGCCATGCCGGCGAAGGGGCGCTCGGGATCCGCGTGCGCACGCCGGAGATCGACATCGCGAAAAGCGTCGCATGGAAGGACGGCATCGTCGACCGGCTGACGCGCGGCGTCGGCGCGCTGCTCAAGAAGAACGGCGTGCGCGTACTGCACGGCGAAGCGCGCGTGGTCGACGGCAAGACCGTCGAGGTCGTCGGCGGCGGCCATACGGTGCGGATAGGTTGCGAGCACCTGTTGCTCGCGACCGGGTCCGAACCGGTCGAACTGCCGTCGATGCCGTTCGGCGGGCACGTCGTGTCATCGACCGAAGCGCTGTCGCCCGCGACGCTGCCGAAGCGGCTCGTCGTCGTCGGGGCCGGCTACATCGGGCTCGAACTCGGGATCGTCTATCGGAAGCTCGGCGTCGACGTCAGCGTCGTCGAAGCGGCCGAGCGCGTGCTGCCTGCATACGATGCCGAACTCGTGCGGCCGGTTGCCGATTCGCTCGCGCGGCTCGGCGTGCGGCTGTGGCTCGGCCACAAGGTGCTCGGCCTGGACGCGCACGGCGCGGTGCGCGTGCAGGCGGCCGATGGCGCCGAACAGACGCTGCCGGCCGACCGCGTGCTGGTTGCCGTGGGCCGTCGGCCGCGCGTCGACGGGTTCGGGCTCGAATCGCTGATGCTCGATCGCAACGGCCGCGCGCTGCGGATCGACGACACATGCCGGACCTCGATGCGCAACGTGTGGGCGATCGGCGACGTCGCGGGCGAGCCGATGCTCGCGCATCGCGCGATGGCGCAAGGCGAGATGGTGGCCGAGCTGATCGCCGGCCGGCGTCGCCGGTTCACGCCCGCGTCGATTCCGGCCGTGTGTTTCACCGATCCCGAAATCGTGACGGCCGGTTGGTCGCCGGACGATGCACACGCGGCCGGCGTCGATTGTCTGAGCGCGTCGTTCCCGTTCGCGGCGAACGGGCGGGCAATGACGTTGCAGGCGACCGACGGATTCGTGCGCGTCGTCGCGCGGCGCGACAATCATCTGATCGTCGGCTGGCAGGCGGTCGGGCGCGGGGTGTCGGAGCTGGCCGCGGCTTTCTCGCAGTCGCTCGAAATGGGTGCGCGGCTGGAGGACATCGGCGGCACGATCCACGCGCATCCGACGCTCGGCGAAGCGCTGCAGGAAGCGGCGTTGCGCGCGCTCGGACACGCGCTGCATATCTGACGTAATCGCCTGACGGGGCGCCGCCGGTGCGTCACGCACGTATCGGCGGCGCTTGCGGCGTCTGATGGACTTCATGTTGTTTCAATCGGCATCCGCTCGCGCGGGATCGCGCCCGACAGCGCCGTAATTTTTCGAGACGAGTGGAGGGTTGTCGGCGTGGCGCCGGCCGACGATCATGTCGATAGCCGGAAACCGGGCCGCCTCGGTCCGCCAACGCAGGCTCCACACGGAAAAACCGACATGAAACTGCTGCTCGTCGGCGCGACCGGACTCGTCGGGCGCCACGTTCTCGACGTCGCGCTGGCCGATGCGCGGATCGATCAGGTGATCGTCCTCGCGCGCCGGCCGTTGACGCCGCATCCAAAGATGCGCGCGCTGGAAGTGGATTTCGACCATTTGCCCGATACGGCCGACTGGTGGCACGCGGATGCCGTGATCTGCACGCTCGGCACCACGATGCGGGCCGCCGGTTCGCAGGCGGCTTTCCGGCGCGTCGATCACGACTATCCGCTCGCGGTCGCGCGGCTCGCGCATCGGCACGGCACGCCGACCTACGTGCTGAATTCCGCGCTCGGCGCCGATGCTGCGTCGCGGATCTTCTACAACCGCGTGAAGGGCGAGGTCGAGCAGGCGCTCGCCGGCGTCGGCTTCGATTCGCTCACGTACGTGCGACCGGGCCTGATCGGCGGCAGCCGCGACGAGTTCCGGTTCGGCGAGCGGCTGTTCGTGTTCGCGCTGAGCGCCGCCGCGCCGGTGCTGCCGGCGAAGTGGCGCGTGAATCCCGCACCGCGGATTGCGCGCGCGCTGCTCGACGCGGCGATCGACGCACGGCCGGGCGTGCAGGTCGTCGCATCCGAGCGGCTGGTCTGATGCGGTGCGGGCGCGCCCGTCCGACTGATCGGCTGCGTTTCCCGTGTGGTGACCGCTGCGCCCGACCGGGCCCCCGGGCAGGCCGAACTTTCATTTTTCCGACATCCGGCTTGCGGCAATGCTGCCCTGGCGTGCCGCAATGACTCGGACGATTTCGAAAATCGCTTGATTCCGGGTAATCACCGATATCTCGCAAGTTGTATATACAAGATCATCCGCTGGCAATGTCGGCACACGTCGTGCCGCTTGCGCGCCAGCATGCAGACCGTGCGTGCGTGGCGCATGCCGGCGATCCACGGCGCCCCGCATCCGCCGAGCCGAAAGGGCGGCTCGCAGCTTCCTGTCCCGTTCAAACCATGTGTGGTCCTGAGTATTTTGGAGATTGACCCGTGTCAACGAATTCCAGTGGAAAAGCCGGCGGACTGATCGAGGTACGCTCGATCGACTTCATTCCCGACGCCGAGCGCCACGGCGGCCTGCTGAGCCAGTTCACGCTGTGGCTGTCGGCGAACATGCAGATCACGGCCATCGTCACGGGCGCGCTCGCGGTCGTGCTCGGCGGCGACGTGTTCTGGTCGCTGGTCGCGCTGCTGCTCGGCCAGCTCGTCGGCGGCGCGGTGATGGCGCTGCACGGCGCGCAGGGGCCGCAGCTCGGGCTGCCGCAGATGATCTCGAGCCGCGTGCAGTTCGGCGTGTATGGCGCGATGATCCCGATCGTGCTCGTGTGCCTGATGTACATCGGCTTTTCCGCGAGCGGCTCGGTACTGGCCGGGCAAGCCGTCGCGCAACTGCTGCACGTCGACGACGCGGCCGGCATCCTGCTGTTCGCGGCCGTGATCGTCGTGCTGACCGTGTTCGGCTATCGCGCGATCCACTTCGTCGGCCGGATCGCGAGCGTGGTCGGCATCGTCGCGTTCGTCTACATGTTCGCGCAGTTGTTCGCGAACCACGACATCGGCGCGCTGCTCGCGAACAAGCATTTTTCGCTCGCGAGCTTCCTGCTCGCGATGTCGCTGTCCGCGTCGTGGCAGATCGCGTTCGGCCCGTACGTGGCCGACTATTCGCGCTACCTGCCGCGTTCGACGTCGTCGGTCGCGACGTTTCTCGCGGTCGGTCTCGGCTCGGTGATCGGCGCACAGGCGGCAATGGTGTTCGGTGTGTTCGCGGCCGCGCTCGCCGGCAGCCAGTTCGCGCACCATGAAGTGGCGTACATCGTCGGCCTCGGCTCGACGGGTGCCGTGGCCGCGCTGCTGTACTTCAGCATCGCGTTCGGCAAGGTGACGGTGACGGCGCTCAACGCGTACGGCAGCTTCATGTCGATGGCGACGATCGTCAGCGGCTTTCGCGGCAAGGGGGCGGTATCGTCGAAGAGCCGCCTCGTGTACATCTTCGGGATGATCTGCGTATCGACGCTGATCGCGCTCGCGGGCCGTCATTCGTTCCTGAAGGAATTCACCGCGTTCATCCTGTTCCTGCTCGCGTTCTTCACGCCGTGGAGCGCGATCAACCTGGTCGACTACTACTGCTTCACGCGTTCGCGCTACGACGTGCCGGCGCTGTCCGATCCCGACGGCCGCTACGGCCGCTGGAACGTGATGGCGATCGCGATCTACGCGGTCGGCATCCTGGTGCAACTGCCGTTCATGTCGACGCACATCTACACGGGGCCGCTCGTCGATGCGCTCGGCGGCACCGACATCTCGTGGATCCTCGGTCTCGTCGTGCCGGCCGTGCTGTATTACGTCGGCGCCCGCGCGTCGCGGCGCAGCATTCCCGAACGCCTGATCCTGCCGCTCGAACGCGGCGAGGTCTGACACCGACGGATCACGTCGTTCGTCGGGCCGGTCTGCCGCCGGCCTGAGCGGCCCGATAGCGCCGAATCGGCGCGACCGGCAACCGCACCGCACATCATCTTCGTTATCCGCGATGCCGGCATGGCAGACCACCGTGCCCGGCATCGTTCCATTCTCCTTTCATTGAATAGCATGACTAAGAAAATGAACGCACGAGGACATCGTTCCCGGGCGCGACCGGCGTATGCCGGTCTTCGGATGGCCGTCGCGGCCGCTTGCGTCGTCGGTTCGGGAGCCGCCTTCGCGCAGGACGGCGTCACGCTGTACGGCGTGATCGACGAATTCGCGCAGGTCGTGAATACGGGCAACGGCCACACGGCCGCGATCAACTCGGGCGGCCAGTGGGGCAGCCGGTTCGGACTGAAGGGCGGCGAGGAGATCGGCGGCGGCCAGAAGATCGAATTCGCGCTGGAAAACGGCTTCAATCCGAACGACGGCTCGCTTGCGAGCGCCGGCAGCCTGTTCAACCGGCAGGCGTGGGTCGGCATCGCGGGACCGTGGGGCAAGGTGCGTGCGGGCCGCCAGAATTCGCCGCTGTTCAACGACCAGGGCGGGCAGGATGCGTTCGGCGGCGTCACGCAGGCGTCCGGCATGGACAACCTGACCGTGTTCGCGTTCCGCACGAGCAATACGCTGTCGTACCAGAGCCCGGAGATCGCCGGTTTCCAGGGCGGCCTGTACTTCGGGTTCGGCGAGGCGGGCGGCGTGCGCTCGGCCGGCTCCAGCCAGCAGTTCGACCTGACCTACGAGCACGGCTCGTTCGGCGCATTCGTCGCGGGCCAGTGGTTGAAGAACGCCGCGGCGACCACGACCGATCGCACGATCATGGCCGGTGCGTCTTACGAGATCGGCAAGGCCACCGTGTATGGCGGGTTCTCCGCGGTGAAGTGGGGCGACCTCGGAATCGATTCGCGCGTGTACGGGCTGTCGGTCAAATACCAGTTCAACCCGGCGAATGCGGTCGCGCTCGGCTACGCGTACCTGCACGACCGGTCGTCGCAAGGCAACAATGCAGATCAGCTCGGGCTGATGTACGAGTACGACCTGTCGAAGCGCACGAGCTTTTACGGCGCGCTGTCGTACCTGCGCAACCGCAACCAGGCCGGCTACACGCTCGCCGGCGCGGCGAACCCCGGCCTGCCGCTCGCGTACCCGGGCGCGAATGCGCGTGGCGTGCAACTCGGCATCGTGCATCGCTTCTGACGCCCACACACGGCGCGACGCGCGCGGCCGCATGCGCCCGGCGCTTTCTCCGCGCACGTGCGCGCCGTCATTTCCCGAGCCGCTCCGCGAGCGAATAGCGCTGCATGCAGCGCTCCATCGCGTCGAGAAACGCATGCTCCGCCGCATTCATCTTGCGGTCGCGATGCCACAGCAGGAACACGTCGACATCGACGAGCCCGTCGTCGGGCGGCAACCGCCACAGCCGCTGCTGCGCGATGTCGTCGCGCACGATGTGCTCGGGCAGGCAGCCGATCCCGTAGCCCGCGAAGATCAGCCGCCGCACTTCGTCGAGGCTCGGCGACGACGCGACGATGCGCCCCGTGAAGCCCTTCTGGTCGCGGAACACGGTGAGCGGCGACAGGCTGTCGCCGATCTGGTCGCTCGTGAACGACACGAAATTCTCCGCGAGCAGATCGTCCATCCGCAATTGCGTCTGCCCGAACAGCCGGTGATGGCGGCCGCAGTAGATCGCATAGCGCTGGCGCAGGAAGCACCGCATTTCCAGCTTGTCGTGCGGCGTGCGGCACAGGCCGAGCCCGGCCGTGGCCGTCTTCTGCAGCAGCGAGGAAAGAATGTCCGACGAGCGCATCACTTCGATCTGCAGATCGATACGCGGATACGCGCGATGGAAATCCGCGAGGCATTCGTCGTAGACGGGCGATTCGATGCGGCTCACCGTCAGCAGCCGGATCGAGCCGGTCAGGTCGGCGGTGCTGTCGTCGATTTCGGTTTCGAGGCGCGAGATGCCGCCGTAGATGTCGCTCGCGATCCGGTACACGGCTTCGCCGGCCGGCGTCGGCGCGAAGTGCGCGCCGCGCCGCTCGATCAGCCGGCGCTCGAGCGTCTCCTCGAGCCGCCGCAGCGCCTGGCTCACGGCCGGCTGCGTGACGTGCAGGCGCGCGGCCGCGCGGCTCACGCTGCGCTCCTGCATGATCACCAGGTAGGTGCGCAGCAGGTTCCAGTCGAGGCGATCGTTGAGGAACGGGGCGAGGTCGGGGCGCATCGGGTCTCCGGGCGGGCGGCGAGCGGGCATTAGTTGAACTTATATGGTGAATAATAACTTGAAATTTGACTAATGATTTGCGGCCACCGATAAAGGAGGGGCGCCGCAGCGTGCGGCGCGAGGCCGCGACAGACGGCCGTCCTCACGATATTGCGTGCCGCCCGCCGCGGCGCGCGTCAGGAGCCCGCATGACTGAGTCCCTTCCTTCCGCCCGCCAGCCGGCACGCGCCGCGACGGCCGCGTTCATCGGCACGATGATCGAGTGGTACGACTTCTACATCTACGCGACCGCTGCCGCGCTCGTGTTCGGCGAACTCTATTTCCCGTCGCACGATCCGTTCGTCAGCACGATGGCGTCGTTCGCGACGTTCGCGGTCGGCTTCTTCGCGCGTCCGCTCGGCGGCGTGATCTTCGGCCATCTCGGCGACCGCATCGGCCGCAAGAAGGCGCTGATGACGACGCTGATGATGATGGGCGTCGCGACCGTATGCGTCGGGCTGTTGCCCGCCTATTCGAAGGTCGGCGTCCTCGCGCCGGTGCTGCTCGTCGCGCTGCGTATCGTGCAGGGGATCGCGGTCGGCGGCGAATGGGGCGGCGCGGTGCTGATGGCGGGCGAGCATGCGCCGCAGGGGCGCCGCACGTTTTTCGCGTCGTTCGCGCAGCTCGGCAGCCCGGCGGGGTTGATCCTGTCGCTGATCGCGTTCCGCGCGGCCACGTCGATGGACAAGGCCGACTTCCTCGCGTGGGGCTGGCGCCTGCCGTTCCTCGCGAGCTCGGTGCTGCTGGTGGTCGGGATTCTGATCCGGCTCGGTGTGAACGAGTCGCCGGAATTCGCGCGGGTCAAGGAAGCGAACCGCACGGTGAAGCTGCCGGTCGCGGAAGTGTTCCGTTCCGCGTCCGGGCCCGTGCTGCTGTGCATCGGCGCGAACACGATCGGCATCGCGGGCGTCTATTTCACGAACACGTTCATGATCGCGTACACGACGCAGTACGTCGGCGTGTCGCGCTCGCTGATCCTCGACAGCCTGTTCGCGGTCGCGATCATCCAGTTCTTCGCGCAGCCGCTCGCGGCGTGGATCGCGGAGCGCATCGGCGGCGCGCGCTTCCTGAAGCTGGCGGCGCTGCTCGCGATGCTGTCGCCGTATCCGATGTTCATGCTCGTGCAGGGCGGGACGTCCGCGTCGCTGATCGCCGGCATCGCACTCGCCGTCGTCTGCATGGCCGGTTTCTATTCGGTGATCGCGGGCTTCGTCAGCGACGTGTTTCCCGCCCACGTGCGCTATTCGGCGATCTCGCTCGCGTACCAGATTTGCGGCGCGATCGCGGGCGGCCTGACGCCGCTCGTCGGCACATGGCTCGCGCATCGCTTCACGGGCCAGTGGTGGCCGCTCGCGGTGTTCTACACGTGTCTCGCCGGCATCTCGCTGCTCTGCATCGTCGCGCTCGATGCGCGCCGCGCCGCGCAGCCGGCCGCCGCCGAAGCGCTCGGCTCGCATTGAACCCTCAACGAACGAATCGATCCGGAATTGCGATGAACGACCTGCTTGAAATCGACGGCGCCCGCCTGTGGCAGAGCCTGGCCGACATGGCGGGCGTCGGCGCGACCCCGCGCGGCGGCGTGCGGCGCGTCGCGCTCACCGATGACGACCGGCGCGGGCGCGACCTGTTCGCGCAATGGTGTCGCGACGCGGGGCTGACTGTGAGCGTCGATGCCGTCGGCAACCTGTTCGCGCGGCGCGACGGCGCCGATGCGCACGCCGCGCCGGTGCTGATCGGCAGCCATCTCGACACGCAGCCCGAGGGCGGCCGCTTCGACGGCGTCTATGGCGTGCTCGCCGCGCTCGAACTCGTGCGCACGCTGAACGACGCGGGCATCGCGACCGACAAGCCGCTCGAGATCGTGTCGTGGACCAACGAGGAAGGCGCGCGCTTCGCGCCGGCAATGCTCGGCTCGGCCGTATTCACGGGCGCGCTGCCGCTCGACGACGCGCTCGCGAAGCAGGACGCCGACGGCGTCACGCTCGGCGCGGCGCTCGACGCATGCGGCTATCGCGGCACGCGCGCAACGGGCGGCGCGGTCGACGCGTATTTCGAGGCGCATATCGAACAGGGGCCCGTGCTCGAGGCGAACGGCACGACGATCGGCATCGTCACCGGCGGGCAGGCGATCCGCTGGCTCGACGTGACGGTGACGGGCGTGGCCGCGCACGCCGGCACGACGCCGATGCCGTATCGCAAGGACGCGTATTTCGCGAGTGCGCAGATCGCGCTCGAACTCGAACGGATCGTCGCCGGCCATGCGCCGCGCGGGCTCGCGACGATCGGGCGGGTCGGCATCCGCAACGCGTCGCGCAACACGATCGCCGGCGAGCTGACGTTCACGGTCGACCTGCGTCATCACGACGATGCCGAAGTCGACGCGATGGAGCGCGACCTGCGCGATGCGTGCGCTCGCATCGCCGTCGTGCGCGGCGTGCAGGTGGCGATCGACACCTGCTGGCGCAGCCCCGCGACGCCGTTCGATCCCGATTGCGTCGGGCTGGTCGCGCGGGCGGCCGCCGCGTTCGGCTACACGCACGAGCGGATCGTGAGCGGCGCCGGCCACGATGCGATCCTGCTCGCGCGCCGTTTCCCGACCGCGATGGTGTTCATTCCGTGCGTCGACGGCCTGTCGCACAACGAAGCCGAGGACGCATTGCCCGACGACGTGACGCGCGGCGCGAACGTACTGCTCCATGCGGTGCTGGCGCGCGCGGGCATCGCGGCGCGCGTCGACGCGGCGGCCGCCGCGCACGGCGCCTGATCCGGCGAATCGACGAGGACTACGATGAAAACCTATTTCCATCCCGAACAATTGCTGCACCATCCGCGCAGCTACCTGTCGCGCGGCCGGATGCGCGAACCGCAGGAAGTGCCCGAGCGCGCGGCGCGGCTCGTCGCGGCCGTCCGGTCGCTCGACTTCGACGTGCGCGAGCCGGCCGACCGCGGCACCGCGCCGATCGCGGCCGTGCACGACATGAACTACCTGCGCTTTCTCGAGGACGCGCACCGCGACTGGAAGCAGATGCCCGACGACTGGGGCGACGAAGTGATGTCGAACGTGTTCGTGCGCGATCCGAACCCGCTGCGCGGCGTGCTCGCGAAAGCCGCGCGCTATCTCGCCGACGGTAGTTGCCCGGTGGGCGCGAATACGTGGCGCGCGGCGTACTGGTCCGCGCAGGGTGCGCTGGCCGCGGCGGCCGACGTCAACGACGGCGCACGCGAAGCCTACGCGCTGTGCCGGCCGCCCGGCCATCATGCGCGCCGCGACGCGGCCGGCGGCTTCTGCTACCTGAACAACGCGGCGATCGCCGCGCAGGCGCTGCTCGGCCGCCATCGCCGCGTCGCGATTCTCGATACCGACATGCATCACGGGCAGGGCGTGCAGGAGATTTTCTACGGCCGCGACGATGTGCTGTACGTATCGATTCACGGCGACCCGACCAACTTCTACCCGGTCGTCGCGGGCTACGAGGAAGAGACGGGCGCGGGCGCCGGCGACGGCTTCAACCTCAATCTGCCGATGCCGCACGGCGCGCCGGAGTCGACGTTCTTCGCGCGGCTCGACGACGCGCTGCGCGCGCTCACGCGCTTCCAGCCCGATGCGCTCGTGCTCGCGCTCGGCTTCGACATCTACAAGGACGATCCGCAATCGCAGGTTGCGGTCACGACCGACGGGTTCGGCCGACTCGGCGGCGCGATCGGCGCGCTCGGCTTGCCGACGGTGATCGTGCAGGAGGGCGGTTACCACCTCGAGAGTCTCGACGCGAACGCACGCGCGTTCTTCGGCGGGTTCGCCGCTCGGCGCTGACCGGGCCGTCGAACCGACCGCGCGCCGACAATGAAAACGGCCGCATGACGCGGCCGTGAGAATGCGTGCGGACGGTTCCGGATGGTCCCGACGTGCCCGCGCTTACGAATTCGCGGCGGCCGGCGAGCGGCGGCGCTGCGTGACCTGCAGCATGACGAGGGCGAGCCCGGCGGCGGCGATCAGCGCGCCGACGAGCGGCACCGCCGCGTAGCCGAACCCGGCCGAAATCGCCGCACCGCCGGCGGCGGCGCCCACCGCGTTGCCGAGATTGAACGCGCCGATGTTGACGGCCGACGCGAGGCCCGGCGCTTCGTGGGCCGCACGCATCACGCGCATCTGCAGCGGCGGCACCACCGCGAACGTCGCGATCCCCCAGACCAGCAGCGTGACGGCGGCGCCTGCATGGGTGGCGGCGAGCAGCGGGAACGCGGCCATCGTCGCGATCAGCAGCAACAGGAAGCCGATCAGCGTGCCGTCGAGCGAGCGGTCGGCGAGGCGCCCGCCCGCGATGTTGCCGATCGAGAAGCCGACGCCGATCAGCACGAGCATCGCGGTCACGAAGCCGGGCGTGGCGCCCGTCAGGTGTGCGAGCGTCGGCGCGACGTACGTATAGAGCGTGAACATCGCGCCGGCGCCGAGTACCGTCGTCGCGAGCGCGCCGAGCACGACCGGGCGCGTGAGCACGGAGAGTTCGGCACGCAGGTCCGGCATCTTGCCGGCTTCGCCCTTCGGCAGCGCGGCGAACAGGCCGGCGATCGCGACCAGGCCCAGGCCGGCGGTCGCCGCGAACGACATGCGCCAGCCGATGATCTGGCCGAGCCAGGTCGCGGCCGGCACGCCGCCGACATTCGCGATCGTCAGCCCCATGAACATCGTCGCGACCGCGCTGGCCTGCTTCTCGCGCGGCACGAGGCTCGCGGCGACCACCGAGCCGAGCCCGAAGAACGCGCCGTGGTTGAGGCTCGTCACGAGGCGGGCGAGCAGCAGCGTCGTGTAGTCGGGTGCGGCGGCCGACAGCAGGTTGCCGATCGTGAAGATCGACATCAGCGCGATCAGCGCGGAACGACGCGACCAGCGCGCGAGCAGCAGCGTCATCAGCGGCGCGCCGACCATCACGCCGATCGCATACGCGCTGATCAGCATGCCGGCTTGCGGAATCGACACGTGCACGCCGTCGGCGATCACGGGCAGCAGGCCCATCGGCGAGAACTCGGTCGTGCCGATGCCGAACGCGCCGGCGGCGAGCGCCAGCAGCGGCAGCGCGGCGCTGCCGCCCGGGCGGGACGGAGAAGAAGTCGTGGGGTTCACGCGGCGGGCTCCTGTAAGCGGGGGACAACGGCACGAAGCCATTGAGGACAGCCCGAAGTGTGCCTGCATTACTTTTGCGGAAAAAGCCGCATCCAGACGAAATTATCTTGATTTCATGTCAACAATGCGGCGCGCGGGCGGCGTGTGGGGCGTGACTCGACACGCAACAGCAAAAAAGCCCCGACCACAGGGGGTCCGTGGCCGGGGCGGAAACGCATCCTCTCTTTGGCACGAGGGGTTGGATGCGCGGGCAGTATATTTCGGGCCAGGACGATTCGAATCGGCGTTAAACGGCCGTTTTGGGTGTCAATTTGAAAATAGCGTCGTCGTGACGCCGTCTGTCGGCGTTCTGAAAGAATTTTCGGTGACACGGCGGTGTCGTTTAGTGTGCAAAAACAGCGAAAACGGCGAGATGGCGGAAAGGCGATTCCGTCCATCGGCCGGCGCTGCCGGTCGCGTCGCCCGGCCGCGCGCCGATGCGCCCGGCGTACGTTCAGCCCGGTTCGCCGGCCGCGTCGCGGACCGCCGCGAGAAACCGCGCGACGACGGGCGACGGGGCCGCCGCCGCGCCGTCGAACACGAACTCGATGTCGAAGCGGCTCGCGAGCGCGTCGAGCGCGACGAGCCGGACCGTGCGCGGGCAGGTCGGCGACGCACTTTCCGGCACGAACGCGCAACCCATTCCGGCCGCGACGAGGCCGATCAGCGTCGGGATGTCGCTGCCGACCTGCGCGATGCGCGGCGTGAAGCCGGCCTGCTCGCATTGCGTCATCAGGAACCGGTGGTGCGCGGCGGAGCGCTGCGCATCGAACCAGACGAACGGCTCGTTCGCGACGTCGGCCAGCGTGCGCGGCGCGACGAAGCGGCCGCCCGGCGGCGCGGGCATCGCGAGCACGAAGCGGTCGCTCAGCAGCCGCACGCCCGTCAGGTGCGGCGCTTCCTCGCGACGCCACGCCATGATCCCGGCGTCGAGCTGGCCGCGCATCAGCGCGCTCGCCTGTTCGGCCGACAGCATCGGCGCGATCGACAGTTTCACGTCCGGGCACGCGTCGCGAAACGCCTTGAGGACGTTCGCGACGACCGGCAACGGCAGGCAGTTCGGCAGCGCGCCGAGCCGCAGTTCGCCGAGCTGGCCGGCCGCGCTGCGCAACGCGCGCTCGCGGCTGTCCTGCAGCATCGCGAGCAGGCCGGTCGCATCGCGCAGGAAGCTCGTCCCGGCCGCCGTGAGCGTGACGCCGGTCGCGCGACGGATCAGTAGCGGCGTGCCGATCGCGTCCTCGAGCTCGCGGATCTGCCGCGACAGCGCGGGTTGCACGATGCCGGCCGCGCGGGCGCCGGCCATCACGCTGCCGGCCTGGGCGACGGCGACGAAGTAGCGCAGGTGACGCAGTTCGATCTGGCGCATGCGGTGTCGGGTCTGGGGTGTGGATATGCCTGTGAAGCATAGCAAAAGCCATCCGATGGTATTGGAAAGCATGGCGGGCCTGCCGTACGATGACCGTCATTGCCGCATTCGCGTCGTCGCGCGTCGCGTGCGTTTCCTCCCTTCCTCATTGCGTTCCGTCCCATGCCGCTTCATATCCCGACCCCTTATATCCGCTCGCCGATCGCGTCCCGCCGGCTCGGCACGTCCATCCGGCTGAAGCTCGAGGCGCTGCAGCCGTCGGGTTCGTTCAAACTGCGCGGCGTCGGCGCCGTCTGCGAGGCACGGCACGCCGCCGGCGCGCGGCGATTCGTGTCGTCGTCGGGCGGCAACGCGGGCATCGCGGTCGCGTACTGCGGCCGCGAGCTCGGCGTGCCGGTGCGCGTCGTCGTGCCGGAAAGCACATCGGCGCGGGCGCGCGAGCTGATCCGCGTCGAAGGCGCGGAACTCGTCGTGCACGGCGCGAGCTGGGCCGAGGCGAACGCGTTCGCGCAGTCGGGGCTCGACGCGCACGACGCGTTCGTGCATCCGTTCGACGATCGGGCGCTGTGGGACGGCCACGCGACGATGATCGACGAGATGGCGGCGGCCGGCCCGAAACCCGACGCGGTCGTGCTCGCGGTCGGCGGCGGCGGTCTGCTGTGCGGCGTGCTCGAAGGGCTCGCGCGCAACGGCTGGCACGACGTGCCGGTCGTCGCCGCTGAAACGAAAGGCGCCGACTGCTATGCGCGCTCGATCGCGCAGGGGCGCCCGGTCGAACTGGCGGCCATCTCGAGCATCGCGACGACGCTCGGCGCGAAGCGGCCGTGCGACGCGGCGGTCGAATGGGCGACACGCCACGCGATCCATCCGGTCGTCGTGTCCGATGCCGACGCGGTGGCTGCGTCGCTGCGGTTTCTCGA
The DNA here is from genome assembly GCF_001729305.1 of Burkholderia sp. A2. Taxonomy (NCBI): domain Bacteria; kingdom Pseudomonadati; phylum Pseudomonadota; class Betaproteobacteria; order Burkholderiales; family Burkholderiaceae; genus Burkholderia; species Burkholderia sp. A2. The sequence goes on from NZ_LZXX01000057.1 coordinate 84,861, forward strand.
CGAACACAGGATCGTCGTCGAGCCCGCGTGCGGCGCGGCGCTGGCCGCACTGGAGCGGCCGGTGCCGGTGCTCGCGTCGGCCGCGGACATCGCTGTGATCGTCTGCGGCGGCGTGACCACGACCGTCGAGGATCTGCAGACGCTGCGCGCGACGTTGCGGTAGGCGCGGGCGCCGACGAGCAGCGCGGTCGCGGGACGGCGGATCGCTTGCGATTGTCGCGCGCGGTGACGGCGAGCCTGGCGCGTGCATGGCGAACCGTCACGCGTCGACGTTGCCTTACCGTCAATCCCGCCCGGACATACGCGGCCGGCGCACGGCCGGATGGGCGGAAACGACCTCAGGGAATCATGCGGAAGGGCGACGTACCGTCGCGCCGCGCCGCATGCGGCCGGGCGCAACGGTACGGGAGCGCGATCAATTTGCGGTGGGTGCGCCCACGCCGGACGGCGTGGACGATGCGACGGGGTTGGCGGCAGCCGGCGCAGGCGATGCGCTTGACGGCGGCGATGCCGAGGTCGATGCGGACGTGGATGTCGCTGACAAAGACGCGGCCGAGGACGAGGACGAGGACGAGGACGAGGACGGCGTAACGGTGGCCGCTGCTGCCGCTGGCGCCGAAGCAGACGCGGGCGCGGAAGCCGGCGCGGCCGTCGAACCGGAGGTCGACGAAGGTGCGGGCGCGGTTGCCGGACCGGAAACCGGCTTAGGCGCCGAAGCCGGCGCAGCAGCCGAAGCGGGAGCCGGCGCAGGGGGCGACACAGGCGCCGGGCCAGCAGCCGAAGCCGGCGCGGGTGCCGAAGCCGCCGCGGGGGCCGCTCCCGAAGCCGGCACCGGCCCGGACGCCGTCGTCGGCGCCGCAGCGCGCATCGCAGCCGGCGCCGCGACGGCCGATGCCGCGGCCGGCACGGCATTCGCGCCCGAACCCGGCGCGACACCCGTCGCCGAAAGCGGCACCGGCGCCGCGGGCGGCGTCGGCACGACCGGCGTCGTCATCTTCATCGGTTCGCCCTGCGGGGTCGGCGCCGGCTCCGGCAGCGGCGCAACGGGCTCCTTCTCGGCGGCCTTCACGGTCGCGCGGTCGCGGCGCGCCGGATCGATCTTCAGGAAATGGTCGACGAGCGTGAAGAAGCGCTCATAGAACACGCCGGCGGGAATCGTCTCGCTCGCGGTCTTGACGAGCGCGTCGTCGCTCGACCCGATCGGCAGCGACAGCGAGCCGAACACGCTGAGGCCCACGCTGGCCGACGTATTCGATTTCTTCAGCGTATAGCGGTCCTGCACCGCGTTCACGTACGCGATGCTCGACGCGCCGTCCGCGGTCGCGTCCGCGCACACGACGTGAAACTCGATCACGACGTGCATGTCGTTGCTCGGCTGGAAATTCTTGCTGCCGTCGACCGCGTCGTTGCGCGATGACGACACCACGTAGCCCTGGCTCAGCAGCGCGCGCCGCGCGGCCTCGCAGGCCGCGTCGGATTTCGCGTGGAACGTATGCGCGTACGGGCTGGTGGCCGCGTCGAACTGTTCCTGCTGGTAGATCGGCTTGGGCGGCGACGAGCATGCCACCAGCACGGTCGCGGCCGCGAGCGCGCACGAAACGGAAAACAGGCGAAATCGGTTGTGCATGGCGTCTTTCAGAAGGCTCGGCGAGAGGCGGCGCAAGGGGAGTGCCCGGATTGATGCGGCGCACATCTCGTATGGCCGGGGCGACATTATAGTTTCGTTTGATGTCGCGCTCGCTTCAGTCGACCGGCGCGCCGCGCGGCGCGGCCAGCAATTGCGCCGTCAGCGGATGATGTTCGCCGCGCCGGGAGCGGATCGCGTGGATCTCCTCGGTCACGTCGCCCGCGCGCCCGAGCCGCCTGAGCCCGCGCAGCAGCGACGCATCGTTCGCGCCGAGTTCGCTCAGCGGAAACACGCCGAGGCCGCGCGCCGCGAACACGGCCATCAGCGCGCTGTCCTCGAACTCGCCGGCCACGCGCGGCATGATCCGCTCGCTTTCCAGCCACACGTCGAGACGCACGCGCAATGCCGAATGCGCGGTCGGCAGCAGCACCGGAAGCTCGGCCAGGCAGTGCGGAAAGCGCTGCCGCGCGGCCGGCGTGACGAGCGCCGCGGGCCCGTACCAGTCGACCGGCGACGCGACGAGCCGCTCGCTCGTCACGCGCAGGTTCGACCCGGACGGCGCGCCTTGACCGGCCAGCACGAGATCCAGGTGGTGCAGCGCGAGTTCCGCGAGCAGCGCGTCGTGCTCGCCTTCGTGACACAACAGCCGCAGCGTGGGCGTGTCGAGCACCGGGGCCAGGATCGCGTGCGCGGCGAGCTTGGAGATGCCGTCCGCGAGGCCGACCGCGAGCCGCACGGTCGGCTGGCTGGCCGCCGCGCGCACGTCGTCGGGAATCAGCCGGCCCATTTCGAAGATGATTTCCGCGCGCGCAAAGGCGGCCTGCCCGGCGTCGGTCATCGCGACGCCGCGCCCGGCCGGGCGCAGCAACGGGTGCCCGAGCGCTTTCTCCAGCTCGCGCACCTGCGCGCTGATCGTCTGCACGGCCATGTCCAGCCGGCCGGCCGCGCGCGCGAAGCCGCCTTCCTTCACGACGACCCAGAAATAGTACAGATGGCGAAAATTCAGCATTGGAGCGCGACATATCGAAAAAACCGAACTTGAAGTCAGATTCTCGCTGATTTTTCCGAAGTGCGGGTCGTCATATCATCAGGCTTTCCACTTTCGTATCGGCCCATCCCATGGACTACCTGCTGACGCTTGCCACCGACCCCGCCGTCTGGGCCGCGCTCCTGACGCTCGTCGTGATGGAAGTCGTGCTCGGCATCGACAACCTGATCTTCATCTCGATCCTCAGCAACAAGCTGCCCGAAGCGCAGCGCGCCCGCACGCAGCGCCTCGGCATCGCGCTCGCGCTGGTGATGCGCCTCGCGCTGCTCGGCAGCGTCGCGTGGATCGCGAGCCTGACCGAACCCGTGTTCACGCTGTTCGCCCATGCGTTCTCGTGGCGCGACATGATCCTGCTGTCGGGCGGCCTGTTCCTCGTGTGGAAGGCGACCACCGAGATCCATCACCACGTGTCGCACGACGGCGACGGCGCGGGCGGGGCCGCCGGCGCGGCCGGCCTGACGATGTGGGCCGCGATCGGCCAGATCGTGATGCTCGACATCGTGTTCTCGATCGACAGCATCGTGACCGCGATCGGCATGACCGAGCACGTTCCGATCATGTTCGTCGCCGTGATCATCGCCGTGAGCGTGATGCTGTTCGCCGCGCAGCCGCTCGCACGCTTCATCGACCGCAACCCGACGATCGTGATGCTCGCGCTGTCGTTCCTGGTCGTGATCGGCATGACGCTGATCGCCGAAGGGTTCGGTTCGCACGTGCCGAAGGGGTACATCTACGCGGCGATGGCGTTCTCGGCGTTCGTCGAGGGCATGAACATGCTGGCGCGGCGCGCGAAGGCGAAGCGGGCCGCGCACGTGGCGCGCGACTGAGCCGGCGCGCGTGACGCCGGCCGCCGCGGCGGCTCGCGCGCCTCATACGGAATCCGGATGACATTCGCACGGAAAGGAGAAATGCGATGAAATGTCCTGTCTGCAAGACGCCCGACCTGCTGATGGCCGAGCGCCAGTCGATCGAGATCGACTACTGTCCGACCTGCCGCGGCGTGTGGCTCGATCGCGGCGAACTCGACAAGCTGATCGCCCGCGAAACTGGTGACGCGCCGGCTCGCCGCGACGCCGCGCCGGCGCAACACGATGCGCACGCGCCGCGCGAGCGCGGCGACGGCTGGGGGCGCGACGGCCGCTCGCACGACGAGCGATACCGGCACGACGGCCGGCGCCGCAAGAAGTCGGTGTTCGATCTGTTCGATTTCGATTGAAGCTGCCGTCCGCGCGCCTGAGCGCGCGCGGCCCGATGCAAAAAAAGCCTCGCCCGGCATCGTGCCGGAGCGGGGCTTTTTCATGCGCGTCGCGTCAGGACACGCGTCGGCCCTTACGCGTTGCCGACCGTCACGTCGATGCGGCGCGGACGCGTTTCCTCGCGGCGCGGGATCGTCAGCGTCAGCACGCCGTCACGCAGGTTCGCGTCGATCCTCGACGTGTCGAGATCGGCGCTCAGCACGAACGACCGTGCATAGCGCGTCGCGCGCACTTCCGCGTGTCGCACGCGCAGATCGGCCGGCGTGTCGATATGCGTCGCGGCTTCGATCGTCAGCGTCGTGTCGTGCACCTTCACGTCGAGGTTCTCGCGCGGCACGCCGGGCAGATCGGCCCGCAGCGTGACGCCGCGCGCGTCCTCGACGATGTCGACGGACGGGGTGATCGCGGGCCGGCGCACGGCTTCGGCGGCGGCAGCGTGAACGGTGCTCGGTTGGCGTTCGGCCAGGGTCGGGTTCGTGTTCATGTCGGTATCCTGAAGATTACTGAATGGTGATCGCACGCGGCTTCGATGCTTCGCGCCGGCCGACGCGAATCAGCAGGCAGCCGTTCTCGTAGCGGGCGCTGACCTGGTCGGGGTCCGCGTCGCGCGGCAGTTCGACCACGCGGCGGAACGCGCCGTGAAAGCGCTCCTGCGCATACGTGCGTACGTCGTCGCCCTCGGTGCGCGGCGCCGGTTTGCGCTCGCCGCTGATCGTCAGCAGATCCTTGTCGATCGACACGTCGAAGTCGGCCGCGGCCATGCCGGGCGCGAACGCGACGATCTCGATCGCGTCGTCGGTCGCGCCGACGTTGAGTGCGGGAAACGTACCGGCGCGCCCCGCGCGGATGCCGGACGGACGTTCGCCGAGCAGGCTCGTCATCTGCCGCTGCAGGCGGGCGAATTCGTCGAACAGGTCATAGCCGTGATGGATACCGCTCATGTTGGTCCTCCTGAACAGGGAACGCGGGAGACGTGACGGCGCGACGCCTGCGGCGGGCGCGACGGGTGGCTCCACGGGGTCGATACGGGGGCGGTGCGTTGCATGCGGCACTGCCAGCCGACGCTTAATTAGTGGCCGTCGCCGCGCATTTCAAGAGGCAAGATGCAATCCGCGTCGACGCGTGCGCGGGGGATTCGATGCGACAATCGCCGCGGCATATCCGCAGACCAAACTACACGGGACAACCATGGACATTCGACGTATCGCGATCGTCGGCGCCGGCGTGATCGGCGCGAGCTGGGCCGCTTTCTACCTGACGCAAGGCTTCGACGTCGTCGCGACCGACCCGGCGCCGCAAGCCGATGCGCGGCTGCGCGACGCGCTTGCCGCCTTCCTCGGCGAGCGGGCCGCCGAACTTTCCGCGCGGCTGTCGTTCGACGCCGATCTCGTGCGCGCGCTGGACGGCGTCGACTTCGTGCAGGAGAACGGCCCCGAGCGGCTCGACCTGAAGCGCGCGCTTTACCGGCAGATGGACGACGTGTTGCCCGCGCACGTGCCGATCGCGTCGAGTTCGTCGGGCCTGAAGATGTCCGATATCCAGACCGCGTGCGCGAAGCATCCGGAGCGCTGCCTGATCGCGCATCCGTTCAATCCGCCGCACCTGATCCCGCTCGTCGAGCTGGTCGGCGGCGACGCGACCGCCCACGACGTGATCGCGCGCGTGAAGCAGTTCTACGATGCGCTCGGCAAGCAGACGATCGTGCTGAACAAGGAGATGACCGGCCACGTCGCGAACCGGCTCGCGGCCGCGCTGTTCCGCGAGGTGTATCACCTCGTCGGCGAAGGCGTCGTGAGCGTCGCCGATGCGGACAAGGCCGTCGCGTGGGGGCCCGGCCTGCGCTGGGGGCTGATGGGGCAGTGTCTGACCTATCACCTCGGCGGCGGCGCGGGCGGGATCGCGCATTTCCTCGAACACCTGTCGGGGCCGATCACGAGCTGGTGGGACGACCTCGGCGCGCCGTCGTTCGATCCGGAAGTCGATCGCAAGCTGACCGACGAGCTGCGCGCGATCCAGGGCGAGCGCTCGATGCAGGAACTGGCGGCGGAGCGCGACCGGTTGCTCGTCGAACTGATCGACGCGCGGCGCCGCAGCTTCCTGCCCTGATCCCGATCCCGTCGCGCCGGCGCGACGGCGGCGCCGGTCATTGCTGCGACGTCGCCTGGCTGGCGGGCGGCACGTGGGCCAGCCAGGCGGGGCTCACGGCCTGCACGAGTTCGCGGTTGCGTGCACGGGTCGCGGCGTTCGGCGGGTAGTTGCCGTCGTTCGTCGGCAGTTCGCCGTCGAGATAGGCTTGCTTGAGCTGGTCGATGACTTCGGCGCGCGTCAGGCCCTGTTGTGAGGGGGCCGACGCGTCGGTCTGGGCAAAGGCGGGGGACAGCAAGGCGGCTGCAGCGGTCGCGACGGCGAATCGCAGGGCGTTGTTCATGGCGGGCTCCGATCGAGGGGACGGGGTACCGGCGCGCGCGGCGATGCGCGGTGCGTCCGGATGGGGCCCATTGTCGCGAGCGGGTGCTGCGCGGACGATGACGCGTTCCGGGCAAAGCTGTCAGGTGCGGTCGCGCCCGCGCGCAGTGCCGTTACAGCTCGGCCGCCGCCGTGATCAACGTGGCTTCCAGCGCGAGCGTCGAGCGCGACGCGGCCGCCGGGCGATCGATCACGTATTCGAGTTCGCCGAGTTCCGGCAGCCCCGCGTCGAGCCGCGCGAGCCCGGCCGGGATCACGTAGCCGGCGAATGCGCTGACGCCGAGCCCTGCGCTCGCGGCCGCCCGCAGCACCGCGATGCTGCTGCTCACGACGGCGATCCGGTACGGCCGCCCGATGGCCTCGAGCGATTCGAGCACGCGGCGGCGCGACACGCTCGGCTCCGGATGCATCGCGAGCGGCAGCACGGCCTCGTGGCCGGTGATCCGCGAATCGGGGCCGGTGCACCAGTACAGCGGTTCGCTGCGGATCACGCGGCCGCGCCGGCTGCCGGCGATGCGTTTCGCGAACACGAGATCGTGCCGGCCCTCGTCGAGCGCGTCGAACAGGTCGCCCGACAGTCCGGTCGAGATCGCGAGCTCGACGTCCGGGTTGCGCTGCACGAAGCTCGCGAGCGCGGCCGTCAGGTGCGCCGACGCGAAATCCTCCGACATCGCGAGCCGCACCTTGCCCGACAGCGGCGGCCCGCATACCGACGTGACGGCCTCGTCCATCAGTTCGAGGATGCGCACCGCGTAGCGGAACAGCGCGTCGCCGTGCTGCGACAGGTGCACGTTGCGCGTGTCGCGCTCGAACAGCGGCCGGTCGAGCAGCTCCTCGAGCCGGCGGATATGCTGGCTGACGGTCGACTGCGACAGGTTCACGCGCTCGGACGCGGCGGTGAAGCTGCCGGACTGGGCGACGGCGACGAAGCTGCGCAGCAATTCGGGCGGTAACGGACGCATTGCTAAATCCACTGAATCGGTTTCGACAACTTCATAAATGGCCGGATTTTGCGGCGCTAGTATCGGATCACGCGCCAGTGCGGCCTCCGCGAACGAGGGGCACCGGACGCGTAGCCCGTGTCGCGCCGCCGGCTGCATCGATCAGTCTAAGCCATCCGGCGTCCGGCCCGAACCCGCATCATCCCATCGACCCCGAGAACGCGCTCGCACGACGAGCCGCCGGGCCGCGGCGCCCCGCCGCAGGAGACACACAGTCCGCCCGGGATCGGCGTGCGGGCCTGGCTCCCGCACGCGTCAGGCGCCCGTCACGAAGAGACTGGAGACGACTCATGATCATCTACGGAACCGCGCTGCTGGCGTTCTGCCACCTGGCCGGACTGTTCCTCGGCGACCTGCTCGGCAGCGCGATCGGCGTGAAAACCAACGTCGGCGGCGTCGGCATCGCGATGCTGCTGCTGATCTGCCTGCGCCTGTGGCTGCACCGGCGAGGCTGGCTGCCGAAGGAGACCGAGGCGGGCGTCGGCTTCTGGGGCGCGATGTATATCCCGGTCGTCGTCGCGATGGCCGCGAACCAGAACGTCGTCGCCGCGCTCAAGGGCGGGCCGGTCGCGCTGCTGGCCGCCGTCGGCGCGGTCGCGATCTGCGCATGCTGCATCGCGGTACTCGCGCGCACGGGCCGCGACGACACGGCCTTCGCGGGCGTGCCGCAATTCGAAGAACAATAACGGAGGCCGCCATGCTGCAGATGCTCGAAAAAACCGTCGCCCACAACGGGCTCGTCGCGTCGTTCGCGCTGGTCGGCCTGATCATGTGGCTGTCGTCGATCGCGTCGCGCAAGCTCACGTTCGGCCGCGTGCACGGCTCGGCGATCGCGATCGTGATCGGCCTCGTGCTCGCCTACGTCGGCGGCGCCTTCACCGGTGGCGAGAAGGGGCTGGCCGACGTCAAGCTGTTCGCCGGCATCGGCCTGATGGGCGGTGCGATGCTGCGCGATTTCGCGATCGTCGCGACCGCGTTCGAAGTGCAGCCGACCGAGGCGCGCAAGGCCGGGCTCGTCGGCGTCGTGTCGCTGCTGCTCGGCACCGTGCTGCCGTTCATCGTCGGTGCGTGCGTCGCGCGCGCGTTCGGCTATACCGACGCGGTCAGCATGACGACGATCGGCGCGGGCGCCGTCACCTACATCGTCGGGCCCGTCACGGGCGCGGCGATCGGCGCGAGCTCCGACGTGATCGCGCTCAGCATCGCGACGGGGCTCGTGAAGGCGATCATCGTGATGGTCGGCACGCCGGTCGCGGCCAACTTCATGGGCCTGAAGACGCCGCGCTCCGCGATGATCTTCGGCGGCCTCGCCGGCACCGTCAGCGGCGTGAGCGCGGGGCTCGCCGCGACCGATCGCCGGCTCGTGCCGTACGGCGCGCTGGTTGCGACGTTCCACACCGGCGTCGGCTGCCTGCTCGGGCCGTCGCTGCTGTTCTTCACGACGCGCGCGCTGGTCGGCGCGTAGGGCAATGCGACGCGGCCCGCGTGCGGGCCGCATCCATCGCGGCGTCCTCTGAGTCGCATTCTGCAACATCATCAATCGGCGGCGGCGCCAGGCTTAGAATGCCGCTGAACCATCGAAGCGGAGAACTGTTCATGACCGGATGGAATCACGCGCGGCAGGCGCGCGATGCACGCGTCGCGGCCGGCGCGGCGTACGCGCAGGGCAAGCGGGTCGACGCGCGCGACACCGTCGCGTTGCTCGAAGCGGTGCTGCGGCCCGGCGACCGCGTGTGCCTCGAAGGCGACAACCAGAAGCAGGCCGATCTGCTCGCCACCGCGCTCGCCGACGTCGACAGCGCCAAGATCCACGGCCTGCACATGGTGCAGTCGGGCGTCGTGCTGCCCGAGCACCTCGACGTGTTCGAGCGCGGCATCGCGACGCGTCTCGACTTCGCGTATTCGGGCCCGCAGTCGCAGCGCATCGCGAAGCTGCTGTTCGGCGGCAAGATCGCGCTCGGCGCGGTGCATACCTATCTCGAGCTGTTCGCCCGCTACTTCATCGACCTCACGCCGCAGGTCGCGCTGATCGCGGCCGTGAGCGCCGATCGCGACGGCAACCTGTACACGGGCCCGAACACCGAGGACACGCCGACCGTCGTCGAAGCCACCGCGTTCAAGGACGGCATCGTGATCGCGCAGGTCGACCGCATCGTCGACAAGGTGCCGCGCGTCGACATCCCGGGCGACCGCGTGCATTTCGTCGTCGAGGCCGGCCGGCCGTTCTACGTCGAGCCGCTGTTCACGCGCGACCCGGCCGCGATCACCGAGACGCAGATCCTCACCGCGATGCTCGCGATCAAGGGCCTCTACGAGCCGTACGGGATCAAGCGCCTGAACCACGGGATCGGCTTCAACACCGCCGCGATCGAGCTGCTGCTGCCGACCTACGGCGCGAAGCTCGGGCTGAAGGGCAAGGTGTGCACGCACTGGGCGCTCAATCCGCACCCGACGCTGATTCCCGCGATCGAATCGGGCTGGGTCGAGCAGATCCACTGTTTCGGCTCCGAAGTCGGGATGGACGACTACATCCGCGCGCGCTCCGACGTGTGGTTCACGGGCCCCGACGGGTCGCTGCGCTCGAACCGCGCGTTCTGCCAGACGGCCGGCCTCTATGCGTGCGACATGTTCATCGGCTCGACGCTGCAGATCGACCTGTCCGGCCATTCGTCGACGGTTACCGCCGAGCGCATCGCCGGCTTCGGCGGCGCGCCGAACATGGGCAGCGACGCGCGCGGCCGGCGCCATCCGAGCGAGCCGTGGCTGAAGGCCGGCGCGGAAGCCGACCCCGACACGCCGGCGGCGCTGCGGCGCGGCCGCAAGCTGGTCGTGCAGATCGGCGAGACGTTCGGCGACAAGAACGTGCCGATGTTCGTCGAGAAGCTCGACGCGCTGAAGCTTGCCGACAAGCTGCAGCTCGACCTCGCGCCGATCATGGTCTACGGCGACGACGTCACGCACATCGTCACCGAGGAGGGCATCGCGAACCTGCTGATGTGCCGCGACAAGGACGAACGCGAGCACGCGATCCGCGGCGTCGCCGGCTATACGGACGTCGGCCGCGGCCGCGACCGGAAGATGGTCGAACGGCTGCGCGAGCGCGGCGTGATCCGCCGCCCGGAGGATCTCGGCATCGATCCGCTCGACGCCGACCGCCGCTGGCTCGCCGCGCGTTCGATCAAGGATCTCGTGCACTGGTCGGGCGGGCTCTATGCGCCGCCGGCCCGGTTCCGCAACTGGTGAGGAAGAGGGGCATGGAACAGTTGAACTATCGCTTCACCGCGCGCGAACGCGCGAAGGGCGAACGGGCCGCGGCGCTCGTCGGCGTGGTCGCGTCCGGCAATCTCGAGGTGCTCGTCGAGCGCGTGCTGCCGGGCAACGAATGCGAGATCGACATCCGCACCGCGGCCGTCGGATTCGGCGCGGTCTGGCAGGCGGTCGTGTCGGATTTCGTCGAACGGCGCACGCCGGGCGGCCTGAAGCTGTCGATCAACGACGGCGGCGCGCGGCCCGACATGGTGTCGCTGCGGCTCGCGCAGGCCGTGCGCGCGATCGAGGGGGATGCATGATGAGCGACACGATCCACGACGCACCGGCGTTCGTCGCGAATGCGGCGAGCTGGTATGAAGCATCGGCGCGGCAGCGTATCGACGGGCTGCTCGACGCGGGCAGTTTCGGCGAATTCCTCGGGCCGGCCGAACGCGTGACGAGCCCGCACCTGCCGCTGTTCGGCCTGCCGCAGCAGTTCGACGACGGGATGGTGGTCGGCCACGGCCGGCTCGACGGCAAGTCGGTGTTCGTCGCCGCGCAGGAAGGCCGTTTCATGGGCGGCGCGTTCGGCGAAGTGCACGGCGCGAAGCTCACCGGGCTGCTGCGTGCCGCGCGTGAAGTCGGCAAGCCGGTGCTGATCCTGTTCGATACGGGCGGCGTGCGGCTGCAGGAAGCGAACGCGGGCGAGCTCGCGATCGCCGAGATCATGCGCGCGCTCGTCGAAGCGCGTGCGGCCGGCGTGCCGGTGATCGGGCTGATCGGCGGCCGCGCGGGCTGCTACGGCGGCGGCGGCTTGCTCGCCGCGTGCTGTTCGGCGCTCGCGGTGTCGGAGCAGGGGCGCATCAGCGTGTCGGGGCCTGAAGTGATCGAGACCAATCGCGGCGTCGAGGAATTCGACTCCAAGGATCGCGCGCTGATCTGGCGCACGATGGGCGGCAAGCACCGGCGGCTGATCGGCGGTGCCGATCGGTACGTGGCCGATACGCCGGACGCGTTCCGCGCGGCGGCGCTCGACCTGATCGATCGCGCGCCGACGTTCGATGCGGCGATGCTGCGCGCGGAGCAGGCGCGTCTCGACGCGCGGGTCGAACGGTTCGGCGGCTGCAAGGATGCGCTCGACGTGTGGCGCATGCTCGGGGCCGACGCGCCGGAAGCGATCCCCGGGATGCCCGACCAAGAATTTGCGAAGCTCGCCGATCAACTGCAGGAGCCGCGGCATGACGCTCGATGAAGTACTGAACTCGCTGTTTCCCCGAGGCCATTCGATTGCGCGCAATGGTGGCCTGCTGACGGGCCACGCGGAACTGGCCGGCACGCGCGTCGACGTGATCGGTGTGACCGACCGCTTGCCGTTCGGCATCGACGAGGCGCTGACGCTCGCGTCGCGCGTGCTCGACACGGTCGCGCGCGGCGGCGATACGCCGATCGTCGTGCTGGTCGACAGCGACAGCCAGCGGATGAGCAAGCGCGACGAATTGCTCGGCCTGAACGAGGGGCTGTCGCATCTCGCGAAGTGCCTGATGCATGCGGATCTCGCCGGGCACCGGACGATCGGCGTGCTGTACGGTCACACGGCCGCGGGCGCGTTCATCGCGACCGCGCTCGCGACCCGCACGCTGCTCGCGGTGCCGGGCGCCGAGCCCGAGGTGATGGACCTGCCGTCGATGTCGCGCGTCACCAAGCTGCCGATCGACGTGCTGAAGGAGATGGCGCGTTCGACAGCGGTGTTCGCGCCGGGGCTCGACAACCTCGTGAAGATGGGCGCCGTCGACGCCGTGCTCGATCCGTCCCACGCGCTCGACGCACAGGTCGGCGAGTGGCTCGGCAAGCCGGCCGAGCGCGTCGATCGGCGCGCGGCGCGCGGCCGGCCGGTCGCGACCGACGTCGCCGCCCGCGTCGAGGCACTCGCGCGTGCCGCACGCTGAGCTGCCGCTGCGCCGCCACACGCTCGTCACGCTGACGGCGGCCGGGTGGGACGCGGCCTTTGCCCGCGATCCCGCGCTCGCGGGCGAGTCGTTCTTGCGCGCATGGGCCGAACGCGGGTGGCCGCTGATCGTGCGTCGCGCGTCGCCGGATGAAGCCGATGCCGGTCGCGTGCCGCTCGGCCTGCCGCTGCCGCCGTCGGCGGGCAAGCGGCGCATCGCGCTGAACGTGGCCGCCGACGCGCTCGCGACGGTCGGCCCGCTGCCTGCGTTGGCGGACGTACTCGCCGCCGCGCCCGCCGCGTGGCATGCGCCGCTGCGCGAGCTCGATGCGCTCGGCGCGCGCTGCGGCGCGCAGGGCCGCGTGTTCGGCAGCCTCGCCTGGCAGGCGCTGACCGGCGAGCCGTACCTGAGCGCATCGTCCGATCTCGACATCGTGTTCCCGCTGCCGGACGCCGCGTCGCTCGCGCCGCTGCTCGACGGTCTTGCGGCGATCGACGCGCACGCGCCGATGCGCATCGACGGCGAACTGCTGCGCGACGACGGCGCTGGCGTCAACTGGCGCGAACTGCACGCGCGGTTGCCCGAAGTCGCGGTGAAGACCGCGATGGCCGTCGAATTGATGCGCGCCGATGCATTCATCGGAGGCACGGCATGAGCGCCCGGAGTGCGTGCCGCGTGGCGGTGCCGTCGGCTGCCGAGCGCGTCGCCGCGCTGGCCGAGCGCAGCCTCGTGCTCGAGATCGACACCTATCCGAAGCCGGGCCTCGTCAGTCACGTCGACACCGGCAGTCACGCGGACATGGATGCCGCGACGTTCGCGCGCAGCGCCGCCGTGCTGCGGCCGTACTTCGCGGAACTCGCCGACGCGGGCGCACGCGACGCCGACATGGCCGTGCTGCGCAAGATCGGCCTGCGTGCCGAGCACGCGATGCTCGCCGCGACCGGCGGCGTCAATACGCATCGTGGCGCGATCTTCGGCCTCGGGCTGCTGTGCGCGGCCGCCGGCCGGCGCGCGATGCCGGGCGCGATGCCGGCCGGGACGACGCTCGGTGCGTTCGTGTCGCGCCGCTGGGGCGTCGAGATCCTCGGCGGCCCGCGTTTGCCGGACAGCCACGGCGAGCGCGCGAGCCGCCGCTACGGTGTCGGCGGTGCGCGTCGCGAGGCCGCCGACGGCTTCCCGACCGTGTATGCGATCGGACTGCCCGCGCTGCGCCGCGCACGGCGCGATCTGCCGGGCGATCCGGAAGCCGCGCGCGTCGCCGCGTGCTTCGCGCTGATCGCCGCGCTCGACGACACGAATCTGCTGCACCGGGGCGGCCGGGACGGCCTCGATTTCGCCCGCGCGACCGCCCGTGCGTTCGTCGCGCGCGGCGGCGTGCGGGCGCGCGACTGGCGGCTGCGCGCGGCGGCCGCGCATCGTGCGTTCGTGGCGCGCCGGCTGAGCCCGGGCGGCGCGGCCGACCTGCTCGCGATGAGCGTATTCGTCGATGCGCTCGAAGCCGAAGGGCATGCGCGATGACGCTGGCCATCCTGTGCTCGGGGCAAGGCGCGCAGCGCGCCGACATGTTCGATCTGACCGGATCGGCGCCGCAGGCCGACGCACTGTTCGCGCATGCGGGCCGGCTGCTCGGCGAAGATCCGCGCACGTGGGTCCGGCAGGCCGGGCCCGACACGCTGCAGGAAAACCGGGTCGCGCAGATCCTCTGCACGCTCCAGGCGCTCGCGGCGGCCGCGCTGCTCGACGCGGCGTGGCCGCGCCGGCGCTGCGTCGCGGGCTACAGCGTCGGCGAGGTCGGCTCGTGGAGCGTCGCGGGGATGATCGACCCGCACGATGCGCTCGACCTGGCCGATGCGCGTGCACGCGAGATGGATGCCGTGAGCGGCGGCGACGAGCGGATGGCGTTCGTGCGCGGCCTGACGCGGGCGCAACTGGCGAAGCTGTGCGACGGTCGCGACGCGGCCATCGCGATCGCGAACCCCGGCGACGCGTTCGTGGTCGCCGGGCGGCAGGCCGATGTCGACGCCGTGGCCGACGACGCGGCGCGCGCCGGCGCGCTGCGTGTCGCGCCCGTGTGCGTGCGGATCGCGTCGCATACGCGTCGGCTGGCGGCGGCCGTGCCGGCATTCCGCGCGACGCTGGCCGCGACGCGCGTGCGCCGGCCGTTGCCCGGCACCCGGCTGTTCTCGGGGATCGATGGCGCGTCCGTACTCGATGTCGACGCGGGCCTCGACAAGCTCGCGCGGCAGATCGCGGAGCCGGTCGAGTGGGCGGCCTGTCTTGCCGCATGCGTGGAGGCCGGCGCGACCGCGTTTCTCGAACTCGGCCCCGGGCGCGCGCTGGCCGAGATGGCCGGTGGCGCGTATCCCGCGTTGCCCGCGCGCAGCCTCGCGGATTTCCGTTCCGTCGACGGCGTGACGAGCTGGCTTGCGCGCGTCGCGGCCGGCTGATCGACGGGTCGGAACCCGGGTCGAAACACAGCGGCCGGGCACCTGTTCCGTACTGTGTGTTGCGTCGGCGCAGCAGCGTCGCAGCCGCCTCTTGTCATGCGAATTGGCGTCGCTACAATGGCGCCCGCCATGAGACCAGCCGCCTTCTTGCTCGCCGCGTTCTGCTGCGCGACGAGCGTCCACGCCAGCCAGATTCCGTCCGATGCCGCATCGGTCGGCACGTACTTTTCGTATGACAACGCGGCGGCCGACGCGACCGTCGATCTGATCGAACAGGCGCAGCGCCGCGTGCTGCTGGCCGGCTATACGCAGGTGCCGCCGGCCGTCGCGAGCGCGCTGCGGGCGGCTCGCGCACGGGGTGTCGAGGTGCGCGTCGTGCTCGTACGTTCGCCGCGTGCGGGCAAATACAGTGGCGCCGGCTATCTGAAATCGGCGGGCATCGACGTCGCGATCGATTCGCGGCACGGCGGCCCCGCGTCGCGTTTCGTGATCGTCGACGACAGCGTCGCGCTGACGACGTTGTCCGACGGCGCGGCCGAGCACGCCGACACGGTGAACGTGTTCCGGCGCGCGCCCGAACTCGCGCAGTCCTACGCGCAGTCGTTCTGGCGGCTGTACCGGCAGGCCGCCGGTCTCTGATCCTTTCCCGCGGCGCGTCGCGCGCCGGTATGACCCTGCTTGCATCGACGCGATCGATGAACCATGCTCGTTGACAGGCGTCGGCGCGGGTTGCGCGCGCCCGGCGCAACGGCAGGGAGCCGATCGTGATCGAAAGCAGTTTTGCCGATCGCGCCGATGCCGGCCGCCAGCTGGCCGACGCGTTGCGCGAATACGCGGGGCGAACCGATGTCGTCGTGCTCGCGCTGCCGCGCGGCGGCGTGCCCGTCGCGTATCCGGTCGCGTGCGCGCTGCGCGCGCCGCTCGACGTGCTGGTCGTGCGCAAGCTCGGCGTGCCGTTCGACCCCGAGCTCGCGATGGGCGCGATCGCGACGGGCGGCGCGACGCATCTGCAGCGTTCGGTGATCCGCGCGATGGACGTATCGGATGCGCAACTCGCCGACGTGATCGCGCGCGAGACGGCCGAACTGCAACGCCGCGAAGCGCTGTACCGCGGCGCGGCGCCGCCGCTGGCGGTGGACGGACGCATCGCGATCGTCGTCGACGACGGTGTCGCGACCGGCGCGTCGATGCGCGTCGCGCTGCAGGCGCTGCGCGAGCGCCGCCCGGCGCGCATCGTCGCGGCGGTGCCGGTCGCGCCGGCGGGCGCGGCGCATGCGTTCGACGGCCTGGCCGACGCATTCGTCGCGGTGTCGCAGCCGGCGCGGCTTCTCGGGATCAGCCAGTTCTACGCGCGCTTCGAGCAGACGAGCGACGACGAGGTGCGCGCGCTGCTCGACGCGGCGCGCCCCTGACGCGTCGTCACGTCCGACGGTTCCGGCGCGGGCGCGGTCGGCCGGTTTCCGCCTGCGCGAACACGCGCTGCATCGCCGGATGGACGTTGCCGTGCCAGCGTGGCCCCGTGAACAGCCCGTAGTGATCGCAATCGTCGACGTCGACGCGATGGCGCGCATCGGCCGGGAGGCCGCTGCACAGGTCGAGCGCCGCATGCGTCTGGCCGGCGCCCGTGACCGCGTCGCGGGCGCCTTCGACGGTCAGCAGCGCGACGTCGCGCAACGCGGCGGGTTCGACGCGCCGGCCGCGCACGTGCCACGCACCGGTCGCGAGCAGCATGCGCTGGAACACGACGTCGACCGTATCGAGAAAATAGTCGGCCGGCATGTCGAGCAGCGCGGTGTATTCACGCAGCGCCCGCCGTGCGTCGGCGAGCCCGGCCATGTCGAAGCGGGAAGCGGCCAGCGCGTAGGTCTCGATCAGCGTCAGGAAGCGTTGCGGATACAGGAGCGCGATCTCGCCCTGTTGCAGGTAGGTCGGGAACACGTGGCGGCCGTGTCCCGCGAAGCCGGGCGGCACGATGTCGATCAGATGGCGCCGGCACCAGTCGAGCGAATGGGCGGCCGCCGCGGCGCCGAGCGCGCTCGGGTTCAGCCGCGCATCGAGCGGGCCGCCGATCAGCGTGATGCTCGCGGGCGGCGCAAGGCCGCGAGCGGCCCGCAACGCGAGCGCGCCGAGCGCGGGAACGGTCGCCTGACACACGGCGACGACGTGCAGCGGCCGATCGTCGTGCTGGAGCGCGTCGACGAAGCCGTCGAGCATCGCGACGTACTCGTCGAGCCCGAAGCGTCCTGCCGCGAGCGGCACGTCGCGCGCATTGCGCCAGTCGGTCACGCAGACGTCGCCATCGGCGAGCAGCGTTTCGGCGGTTTCCCGCATCATCACGGCCGCGTGCCCGACGAGGGGCGCGCACAGCAGCACCGTGCGGCGCGCGTCGGCGTGCGCGAAACGCCGCAAGTCGCAAAACGGCGTATGCGCGACGACCTGCTCGCCGACGTCGGGCCACGCGAGGTCGAAGCCCGGCGGCGCGGCCTGCGGCCCGAGCAGCGGTTCGAACAAGTCGTCGTAACACGACGACGCGGCATGCGGCAGCGACGCCGCCGGCCATGCGTCGAACGCGTATCGCGTCGCCGCGCGCCACGCGCGCATCCATTCCCGCTGCTGCTCGACGACGGCATACCACATGGCGGACCCTGGGGCGGAAGGAGCGTGAATCTGCATTATGGTCGCAGGGGGCGGGCAGTGCGAGCCCGATACGCGGCTCGCTGATGCGCGTCAAGCGCGCGGGCACGCAAGGGTCCGTTATTGGCGTGAACAGACCCTAGGCGCCGCCGCGCGACGCTGCTACAGTCGTCGGTCCCATCCCCGTAAGCGGAGCGTTCGCGATGAAGCTGATCGGCATGCTGGATTCCCCGTTCGTGCGTCGCGTCGCCATTTCGGCGAAGCTGCTCGACCTGCCGTTCGAACACGAGTCGATCTCGGTATTTCGTCATGTCGAGCAGTTCAGGCGGGTCAACCCGGTCGTCAAGGCGCCGACGCTCGTGACCGACGGCGGCGCGACGCTGATCGATTCGTCGCTGATCGTCGACTATCTCGATCATCTCGCCGCGCCGGAGCGGCGCCTGCTGCCCGACGCCGTCGATGCCCGACTGCGCGCGCTGGTGCCGATCGGATTCGCGCTGGCCGCCGCCGAGAAAACCGTGCAGGTCGTCTACGAGCAGGCGCTGCGGCCGACGGACAGGCAGCACGAACCGTGGATCGAACGCGTGCTGGGCCAGCTCGAAGGCGCATACGGCGCACTCGAGCCGCTGGTCGCGGCCGCGAACGGCTGGTTCGGCGGGGCGCGACTGCTGCAGTCGGACGTGACGGTCGCGGTGGCGTGGCGCTTCACGCAATTCATGGCGGCCGGGTACCCGGTGCTGGCGCGGATCGATCCGGCCCGTTATCCGGCGCTCGCCGCGCATTCCGCGCGGGCGGAAGCGCTGCCGGCCTTCGTCGAGACGCCGCTCGCCTAGCCTTTGAAGCGGCCCGCCGGGCGATCGCACGCCGCTCGCCTTGGTCCGGCAAGCCGCTGCCGATTGTTCTCGGCCGCTGACAAGTGACTTCGCATTCGCGCTGTTTATCCGGAGGCCACCGATCCCTAGAATCCACTCCATCAAATCACGCATTGCCAGATGGAGCCGATGATGAAAGCCCTGATCGAATCGAGCCTGTACCACCCGTCCGTCGTGTTGGCGCTTGCCGGGCTCACGCAGCTGATGGTCGAGCGCGATTTCAATCTCGGCCAGGTCGGGATGATCGTCGCGGCGCGCGGTGCGCAGGCGGCCGTGTCGCGGTCGCGCGCGCTGATCTTCTGCCGTCACTGCGAAGCGCAGGCATGAACGCGCATGTCGACTGAATGAAAAAAAGCCCGGCCGGCGCAAGCCGGTCGGGCGGATCGGGTTCGATCGGGCCCCGGCTTCGGCCGGGGCTTTTTCATTGAGCGACGCTCATGCGCGTGCGGGTGTCGCGACGCCGTAGATTTCCGAGTCGTCGTCCTCGTCGCGCAACTGGCGCGCGAGCTGGTGCGCTTCGCGGCGCGTCGCGACGGCCGGCGGCGAGCCCTTCAGCGGCTGGCGCGCGGTTTCGGCGAGCGCGACGACCGACACGATGCCGATCAGCGCGGCGCCCATCATGTAGTACGCGGGCATCATCAGGTTGTGCGTCACGTCGACGAGCCACGCGGTCACCAGCGGCGTCGTGCCGCCGAACAGCGACACCGACACGTTGAAGCCGATCGCGAGCGCACCGTAACGGATCTCGGTCGGGAACAGCGCGGGCAGCGCCGACGGCATCACGCCGGTAAAGCACGACAGCAGCACGCCGAGGATCAGCAGGCCGCCGAACACCGATGCCGTGGTGCCCGTGTGGATCAGCATCAGCGACGGGATCGACAGCACCAGCAGGCCGACGCAGCCGGCGAGCATCACCGGCTTGCGGCCGACCTTGTCCGACAGGCGGCCGGCGTACAGCGTCATCGGCATCATCAGCACCATCACGATCAGCACCAGCACGAGGCTGTGCGATTCGTCGAAGTGCAGCGTCGACGACATGAAGCTCGGCAGGTACGACAGCACCATGTAGTCGGTCACGTTGAAGATCAGCACGAGGCCGACGCACAGCAGCAGGGCACGCCAGTTGCGCAGCAGCGTCTCGCGGAAGCGCGTCTTCGGCACGGCCTTGTCCTGCGCTTCGCGCGCTTCGGCCTGGCGCTTGAACGCGGGCGTTTCCTCGAGCTTCATCCGGATGTACAGCCCGATCAGGCCGAGCGGCCCGGCGATCAGGAACGGCACGCGCCAGCCCCACGACAGCAGCGCGTCCTGCGACAGCGACGCGGTGAGCAGCGCGACGACGCCCGCGCCCAGCACATAGCCGATCAGCGTGCCGAATTCGAGGAAGCTGCCCATGAATCCGCGACGCTTGTCGGTCGAGAACTCGGCGATGAAGGTCGCCGCGCCGCCGTATTCGCCGCCGGTCGAAAAGCCCTGCACGAGGCGCGCGACGAGCAGCAGGATCGGGGCCATGATGCCGATCGACGCGTAGCTCGGGATCAGGCCGATCGCGAAGGTGCCGACGGCCATCATGATCATCGTCGCGGCGAGCACGCGCTGGCGGCCGATGCGGTCGCCGAGCGGGCCGAACACCATGCCGCCGAGCGGGCGCACGAGGAACGCGGCCGCGAACGTGCCGAAGGTCGCGAGCAACTGCGCGGACGGGCTGCTGGACGGGAAGAACACCTTGCCGAGCGTGACGGCGATATAGCTGTAGACGCCGAAGTCGAACCATTCCATCGCATTGCCGATGGCCATCGCGCTGACGGCGCGCTTGAGCAGGCTCTGGTCGACGACGGTGATGTCGTCCGCGGCGAGCGGGGCTTCGCCGGACGACGAAGCGGGGGAAGAGACAGCGGTCGGGCTGACGTGTGTTGCGGTCAAGGTCATGCACTCCTTTGACAGCGCCGGAACGGGCGGGGCCGTCCGACACGGTTTGCCGGCGAGCGCGGTGTCGTGTGCTGCGCGTCGGGGCAGACCTTTAAGCACTTACTGCGCAGGGGGCAGCAAAGGGCCGAGGGGCTGCTTCGACGCGGGCCCGATGGGCCGTCGCGACAGTGCGCTCATGAAGAATGGGCCGCGTGATGCAAGCGGCGGATGCCGGTGCGGACGAGATGTCCGGCGTTCCGGCAACGCCCCGGAGGGGCAACGAAACGAGAAAAGCGGGCCTGTCGGGCGGGCTTTCCTGTGGATGCAATTTCGATCGAGGCACCGGCCCGCAGCGTGCGGACGGACTTCTCTCAAAATCGAAAAGACAGAGATTGAATGTTGAAACAGGCGACATGATAGCACGATGACGGACGATCGTGCAAATTGCCCGGAATCGCCCGTCTGGCGGGGCATCCGGGCGGGCCCGCTCGGGTATGATCGGCGGCGCGCGGCGCGGGCATGCGGTCCGCCGCGACGGGGCAGAATTCGCGAGGAACCGGATGACCGAATTGACGAGGATCGCGGCGCTGTTCGCCGCTACCGCACTGGCCGAAATCGTCGGCTGCTACCTGCCGTGGCTCGTGCTGAAGGCCGGGCGCCCGGCCTGGCTGCTGGTGCCGGCCGCGCTGTCGCTCGCGCTGTTCGCGTGGCTGCTGACGCTGCACCCGAGCGCGGCGGGACGCACGTATGCCGCGTACGGCGGCGTGTACATCGCGGTGGCGCTGATCTGGCTGCGGGTGGTCGACGGCGTCGCGCTGACCCGCTGGGACGTGGCCGGCGCGGTGCTCGCGCTCGGCGGGATGGCCGTCATCGCGCTGCAGCCGCGCGCATGAGCGCGGCTGCAACGCGGGTTGCGGGTATTACGCCGCTTCGGCGGTATCCGTGTCGGCGGACTGGCGCCACACGCAGGTGCCCTTGACCGACTTGTCGAGCTCGTCGAGCTGAGCCTGGTGCGCGGCCAGCTCGTCGTCGCTCGCGGCCACCACGGGCAGGTCGAGCGCGGCGAGCGACACGCGCTGGCCATTCGCCGCGCCGCCGCCGACACTCGCGTCGTCGAGCATGTCGATCACGAGGCTGTCCTGACCGCGCGTCATCGCGAGATACACCTCGGCGAGCAGCTCCGAGTCGAGCAGTGCGCCGTGCAGCGTGCGGTGCGCGTTGCTGATGCCGAAACGGTCGCACAGCGCGTCGAGCGAGTTGCGCTTGCCCGGGAACATCTGCTTGGCCTGCACCAGCGTGTCGATCACGCCGCCGCAATGCTCGGTGAACGGCGGCAGGCCGAGCCGTGCGAATTCGGCGTCGAGGAAGCCGAGGTCGAACGGCGCGTTGTGGATGATCAGCTCGGCGTCCTTCACGAAATCGAGGATCTGGTGGGCGACTTCCGCGAATTTCGGCTTGTCGCTCAGGAATTCGGTCGTGAGGCCGTGCACCGCCAGTGCGCCCGGATCGCTGTCGCGTTCGGGGTTCACGTAGAAGTGCAGGTTGTTGCCGGTGAGCCGCCGGTTCAGCAGCTCGACGCAGCCGATTTCGATGAGGCGGTCGCCCGTGCGGGCGTTCAGGCCGGTGGTTTCGGTATCGAGAATGATCTGGCGCATGTCGGGAAAAGCAAGAAAAACGGGAGAGGGCGGCCGGCGTTTACGCGGCCAGCGATTCGACGCCGCGATTCGCGAGCGCGTCCGCGCGTTCGTTTTCGGGATGGCCCGCGTGGCCCTTGACCCAGCGCCACTCGATCTCGTGCTGCGCGACGAGCGCGTCGAGCCGCTTCCACAGGTCGGCGTTCTTCACCGGGGTCTTCGCCGCGGTGACCCAGCCTTTCTTCTTCCACCCGTGGATCCACTCGCTGATGCCTTTCTGCACGTATTGCGAGTCGGTATGCACGATCACGCGGCACGGCCGCTTCAGCGCTTCGAGCGCGGCGATCACGCCCATCAGCTCCATGCGGTTGTTGGTCGTGTTCGGCTCGCCGCCGAACAGTTCCTTTTCCTTGTCGCCGTAGCGCAGCAGCGCGCCCCAGCCGCCGGGGCCGGGGTTGCCCTTGCAGGCGCCGTCGGTATAGATGTCGATGGTGTCGATTGTCATGAACGTTCTTGGTGAGTGGTCGGGGAGGCCGCCGGCGTCAGGCCCGGTGCGAGCACGGGCTTCTTCATCTTGATCGGGCCGACGAGGCGCATGCCGCGCACGCGCTTGACGGCCGTCACCATGTAGACGGCGCCGAAGATCGGCCACCAGCGGTCGCCGGCGGCCTCCATGAAGCCGTAGCGGGCCAGCCACTGGTCGGTGGCGAGCGGCGGCCGGTAGCAGCCGAAACGGCCGCGTTCGAGGTCGAAACCGAGCAGCTTGATCCAGTCCTTGAGCCGGATGAACGCGATCTGGTCGCGCGTGGCCGGCACGAACGGGCGGTTCGCCATGCGCCCGAACGATTGCCGCATGCCCCACAGGCTCAGCGAGTTGAAGCCGGTGATCACGAGCTGGCCTTCCGGCATCAGCACGCGCTCGGCCTCGCGCAGCAGGCGGTGCGGGTCGGACGTGAATTCGAGCGTGTGCGGCATCACGATCAGGTCGACGCTCTGCGATTCGAACGGCAGGTCGAGCAGGTCGCACCAGGTCGTGCTGCGATCGGCGGGCGCATGGCTTGCCGTGTGCGCTTCGCGCGCCCACGGATACTGATACGGCGCGCTCGCGCCGCTCGCCGGGTCGAGCACGAGGCCGCGATACGGCATGCGGTTCTCGCGCAGCGCGTCGAGCTGCGGCAGGCCCAGCTGCAGCGCGTGGAATCCGAAGACGTCGGACACGATCCGGTCGAGCTGCGCCTGTTCCCAGCCCAGCACGTAGCGGCCGGGCGGCGAGTCGGTCCAGGCGGGCCAGTCTATAATTTGTGGATCGGACATAACGATGATTGCGCGCCCATGAACGAGCTGGAATACGTGCCGGTTCCGGCATTCGAAAACAACTATATCTGGCTCGTCTCGGACGGCCGCGATGCGATCGCCGTCGATCCGGGTGAAGCCGCGCCCGTACGCCGGGTTCTTGCCGAACGAGGTTGGCGGTTGACCGCTATTTTACTCACGCACCACCATGCCGACCACGTCGGCGGTGTCGACGCGCTGCGTAATAGCCAACCGGACGATGCTCCGCTCCCCGTTTACGGTCCTGCGGCCGAAGCGATCGGCGTGGTCACGCGGCCGCTGGCGGGCGGCGATCGCGTGACGCTCGACGCGCCGGCCGTCGTGTTCGACGTGCTCGACGTGCCGGGTCATACGCGCGGCCACATTGCATACTTTCAGGCGGCCGGCCAAGGCACGGCCGGTCCGGGCGCGGCCGGGCAGGGCAACGCGGTGCCGCACGTGTTCTGCGGCGACACGCTGTTCTCGTGCGGCTGCGGCCGCCTGTTCGAAGGCACGCCCGCGCAGATGCTCGCCTCGCTCGACGTGCTCGCGGCGCTGCCGGGCGACACGCGCGTGCATTGCGCACACGAATACACGCTGTCGAACATCCGCTTCGCACTCGCGTGCGAGCCGGGCAATGCGGCGCTCGCCGCGTGGCGTGACGATGCGCAGGCGCTGCGTGCGCGCGGCGTGCCGACGCTGCCCACGACGATCGCGCACGAGCGTGCCGTCAACCCGTTCATGCGGGCCGACAGCGCGGCGATCCACGCGACGCTCGAGGCCGAGCTGCACGAAACGGTGACGGATCGTCTTGCCGCGTTCACGCTGATGCGCGAATGGAAAAACCGGTTCCGATGAGCTTTTCCGGAGGACTCCAAAGCTCAAGCGGTATCTGTAAAAATTGCTCCAAATGTAGGATTTCGCTGAGTTTTCGGTGTTTTTATTGACGTGAAGCACGCACTTCCGTAGTATCGCTTGCAATTTCCAGCCGTCGGAAGCAGAGATTTTCATGCGACTTATATTGAGTGCGATGGTGGTGCTGCTACTCGCCGCTTGTGCGAGCCAGCCCCCTGTCGCCAACAACGCCGCCGATTCGCAGGCGACGTCCAACTACCTCCGTAAATCAGCCACCGCCAAAGAAACTGTCGACGTCGACAAGCAATCCGTCGGCGACCTGACCACGGCAGACTCCGATCTCTGGGCGCGCATCCGCCGCGGCTTCCAGATGCCCGACCTGCAGAGCGATCTGGTCGACATGCAGACGACCTGGTATACGCAGCGTCCCGATTACGTGCAGCGCATGACCGAGCGCTCGCAGAAGTACCTGTATCACATCGTCGAGGAACTCGAGGCGCGTCACATGCCGACCGAGCTCGCGCTGCTGCCGTTCATCGAGTCCGCGTACAACCCGCAGGCGCTGTCGGTCGCGAAGGC
Organism: Burkholderia sp. A2; assembly: GCF_001729305.1. NCBI lineage: Bacteria > Pseudomonadati > Pseudomonadota > Betaproteobacteria > Burkholderiales > Burkholderiaceae > Burkholderia > Burkholderia sp. A2. The sequence goes on from NZ_LZXX01000057.1 coordinate 109,691, forward strand.
GGCCGGCATGTGGCAGTTCATGCCCGGCACCGGCCGCACGTACAACCTGAAGCGCAACATGTGGCAGGACGAGCGCCGCGACGTGCTCGCGTCGACGAGCGCCGCGCTCGACTACCTGTCCCGCCTGCACGACATGTTCGGCGACTGGTATCTGGCGCTGGCCGCGTACAACTGGGGCGAAGGCAACGTGCAGCGCGCGATCGCGCGCAACCAGGCGGCCGGCCTGCCGACCGACTACCAGAGCCTGCGGATGCCGAACGAGACGCGCAACTACGTGCCCAAGCTGCAGGCGGTGAAGAACATCATCGCGAGCCCGCAGCAGTACGGCCTGGCGCTGCCCGATATCCCGAACCACCCGTATTTCGTGACGGTCACGACGTCGCGCGACATCGACGTGGCGGTGGCCGCGAAGCTCGCGAACCTGCCGCTCGACGAATTCCGCTCGCTGAACCCGTCGTTCTCGAAGCCCGTGATCCTCGGCGCGACCGAGCCGCAGATCCTGCTGCCGTTCGATAACGCGTCCGCGTTCGAGAAGAGCCTGAAGGCCTATAGCGGCCAGCTGTCGTCGTGGACCACCTACACGGTCAGCGAGCGTGCGCGCCCGGCCGCGATCGCCGAGAAGATCGGCGTCGACGCCGATACGCTGATGTCGGTCAACAAGATTCCGGCCGGCATGCGCTTGAAGCCCGGTTCGACGATCGTCGTGCCGCGCGGCGATGACGACGACGAGGACATCAGCGCCGATGTCGCCGAAAACGGTGCGCTTGCGATGGAGCCGGACGTTCCCGATACGCGCAAGATGCTGATCCGCGTGCGTCGCAAGCAGTCGATGGCGGCGATCGCCGGCCGCTACGGCGTGTCGGTCGGCCAGTTGAAGGCGTGGAACCGTACGCACCGCGATCTCGTGATGCCGGGCCAGGCGCTCGTGCTGCACGTGCCGGTCGGCCGTTCGGTGCCTGCGGAACCCGGTCCGGAGCGAATCGCGACGTCGGCCGCCGGTGCGCACATCGAGCGCGCGAGCCTGGCGGTGGGCGGCAAGTCGCACGGCGGCAAGCGCGGCGCCGCCAAGTCGTCGGCGAAGTCGGCGAAGGCTGCCGCTCCCGCGAAAGCCGCGCCGGCCAAGACCGCCGCGCACAAGGGCAAGAAGAAGTAAGCGCGGCCGTCGCGCGCGGCGTAGCGGCCGGCGAGGCCCGCGCGATTGCGCTATTATCCGACGAATTCGGCGAAACGCCGTCACCGAGGTGACGGCGTTTTCGTTTGTGCGCGGCGCATCGGCGCTGCGTCGCGCGTATTCATCCAACAAGGGGAAGCGATGTCGTCGGTGCAGGTGAGGGTGCTCGCGCTGTTTTCGGTCGGATATTTCGTGTCGTACGTGTTTCGCGGCGTCAATCTGGGCTTCGCGCCGTTCGTCACGCATGAGCTCGGGCTGTCGGCCGCCGATCTCGGCCTGCTCACCAGCCTCTATTTCCTCGGCTTCGCGGGCGCGCAGATTCCGGCCGGCGTGATGCTCGACCACTTCGGCCCGCGCCGCGTGACGGCCGGCATGCTGCTGTTCGCGGCGGCCGGCGCGGCCGTGTTCGGCGCGGCGCACGGCATCGGCGCGATGATGGTCGGCCGGCTGCTGATCGGCGTCGGCGTGTCGGTGTGTCTCGGCGCGGCGTTCAAGGCGCTCGCGCAGCATTTCCCGGTCGGCCGGCTGCCGCTCGTCAACGGCCTCGTGATGGCCGTGGGCGGCCTCGGCGGCGTGATGGTCGGTTCGCCGCTGACCTGGCTGCTCGGCTGGGCGAGCTGGCGCGCGATCTGTTTCGGCCTCGCGGTGCTGACGGTGATCGTCGCGGCGTCGATCGGCTTCGGCGCGCCCGATGTGCAGCAGGCGCGCCACCAGGGCGGGCTCGTCAGTCAGTTCAAGGGCACGTGGCACATCCTGACGAGCCGCGCGTTCTGGAAGATTGCGTCGTTCTCCGTCGTCACGCAGGGGGTGTTCTATGCGATGCAGTCGTTGTGGGTCGGCCCGTATCTGCGCGATGTCGGCGGGTTCGATGCGCGTCATGCCGCGCGCCTCGTGTCGGTGCTCGGCTTCGCGATGATGGCTGGCTGCGTCGGCTTCGGCGCGGCGGCGCGCGTGCTCGAGCGGCGCGGCGTGTCGGTCTACGCCACCTGCGGCATCGGCATGGCGCTGTTCGTCGCGACGCAGCTCGCGATCGTCGCGCGCGTGCCGTTGCCGCCCGCCATGCTGTGGGCCGCCTACGGGATGTTCGGCGGCGTGGGCATCCTGACCTACGCGGTGATGGCCGGACATTTTCCCGCCCAGCTGATCGGCCGCGCGAACACGACGCTCACGCTCGTGATCTTCCTGCTGATCTTTGCGTTCCAGATCGGCGTCGGCGCGGTGCTGTCGCACTGGCCGGCGGTCGACGGCCGTTATCCCGCGGCCGCGCACTTCACCGCGTGGGGCGTGCTGCTCGCGCTGCAGCTCGCGAGCGCGGTCTGGTACATGTGGCCCGCGCGCGGCGCTGGTCAAGCGCACTGATCCGGCGGTACGCTGGCAGGCGGGGCGGCCGCGGAACCGGGGCCGCAGCACAGTGCGCTGCGCCGCCGAATGCGGCGCGCACACGATCGGACGGCCATATCCATTGAAGATAGGCCCATTTTCAGGCTATAATTTGAAAGTTTGTGCTGATCAACCTCGCACCCTAGCGCCTACCTCATTCATCCCGTTCATCCGCCGCACGCCGCCTGCCGGGCGATGCCGCGAAGCCTCGTGCGCCACGCGCCGGGTTCGCGTCTCGACAACGCAGGCCGCGTCCAGCTAGCGACCGCGCGCGCCCACGCAGCGCGGCGCTTGCGCGGCAGGGTAAACAGGTCGGCAGCAGGGTGTTCCCCAAGGAGCCTCCCGTGTTGCCGTCTTTTTCTCCCGCCTTGCTTGCACTCGCCGACGGCACGGTCTTTCGTGGTTATTCGATCGGGGCCGAAGGCCATACGATCGGCGAAGTCGTGTTCAATACCGCGATCACCGGCTATCAGGAAATCCTGACTGATCCGAGCTACTCGCGCCAGATCGTCACGCTCACCTATCCGCATATCGGCAACGTCGGCGTCAACGCCGAAGACGTCGAAGCCACGAAAGTCCATGCCGCCGGCCTGATCATCCGCGATCTGCCGACGCTCGCGTCGAACTTCCGCATGGACCGCACGCTCGGCGACTACCTGCGCGACGAAGGCGTCGTCGCGATCGCCGGCATCGACACCCGCAAGCTGACCCGCATCCTGCGCGACAAGGGCGCGCAGAGCGGCTGCATCCTGACGGGCTCCGACGACGAAGCGAAGGCGATCGAACTCGCGCGCTCGTTCGAGGGCCTCGCCGGCATGGATCTCGCGAAGGTCGTGTCGACCACCAAGCCGTTCGAGTGGAAGCAGACGGAATGGCGTCTCGAAGGCGGCTACGGCATGCAGGAAGCGCCGAAGTACCGCGTCGTCGCGTACGACTTCGGCGTCAAGTACAACATCCTGCGCATGCTCGCGGAGCGCGGCTGCCACGTGACGGTGCTGCCCGCCCAGGCCAGCGCGGCCGATGCGCTCGCGCTGAATCCGGACGGCGTCTTCCTGTCGAACGGCCCCGGCGATCCGGAGCCGTGCGATTACGCGATCGCGGCCACCAAGGAATTCATCGAGCGCGGCGTGCCGACCTTCGGCATCTGCCTCGGCCACCAGATCATGGGCCTCGCGGTCGGCGCGAAGACGCTGAAGATGAAGACGGGCCACCACGGTGCGAACCATCCGGTGAAGGATCTCGGCGACGGCCGTGTCGTGATCACGTCGCAGAACCACGGCTTCGCGGTCGACGCCGATTCGCTGCCGGCCAACGCGCGCGTGACGCACGTGTCGCTGTTCGACGGCACGCTGCAGGGCTTCGAGCTGACCGACAAGCCGGCGTTCTGCTTCCAGGGCCACCCGGAAGCATCGCCCGGCCCGCACGACATCGGCTACCTGTTCGACCGTTTCACCGCGCTGATGGACGCGGCGAAGCAGCGCACCGCCTAACGTCATCGACGCAACCGAAGAACGGGAGATTCACATCATGTTCGGCCACGCACTCGGCATCACGGATATCTGGACCTACGTGTTCGGCGTGATCTTCATCATCCTGCTGCCGGGGCCGAACTCGATGTACGTGCTGTCGCTCGCCGCGCAGCGCGGCGTGAAGGCCGGCTATCGCGCGGCCTGCGGCGTGTTCGTCGGCGATACCGTGCTGATGGTGCTGTCGGCCGCGGGCGTCGCGTCGCTGCTGAAGGCGAACCCGCTGCTGTTCTCCGTCGTCAAGTACGGCGGCGCCGCATACCTGCTGTACATCGGTACCGGGATGCTGCGCAGCGCGTGGAGCAAGCTGCGCGCGCGCGGCGATGCGCCGGTCGAGGCCCGGCAGGCGGTCGACGGCGAACGTCCGTTCCGGAAAGCGCTGATCGTGAGCCTGCTGAATCCGAAGGCCATCCTGTTCTTCATCTCGTTCTTCATCCAGTTCGTCGACCCGGCATTCCCGCATCCCGCGCTGTCGTTCGTCGTGCTCGGGGCGATCGCGCAATGCGCGAGCGTCCTGTACCTGAGCACGCTGATCTTCGCGGGCGCGCGGCTCGCCGAGCACTTCCGCCGCCGCCGCAAGCTCGCGGCAGGCGCGGCGAGCAGCGTGGGCGGCCTGTTCATCGGTTTCTCGGTGAAGCTGGCGCTCGCGACCATGAGCTGAGCGCCGCCGGCCGACCCACGACAACGATTACTTATTGAATTCACAAGCCATGCCAAAACGCACAGACATCAAGAGCATCCTCATCATCGGCGCCGGCCCGATCATCATCGGCCAGGCGTGCGAGTTCGACTATTCGGGCGCGCAGGCTTGCAAGGCGTTGCGTGAGGAGGGCTACAAGGTCGTTCTCGTCAACAGCAACCCGGCGACGATCATGACCGACCCGAACACGGCCGACGTGACCTACATCGAGCCGATCACGTGGGAAGTCGTCGCGCGCATCATCGAGAAGGAGCGCCCGGACGCGATCCTGCCGACGATGGGCGGCCAGACCGCGCTGAACTGCGCGCTCGACCTGCACCACCACGGCGTGCTCGAGAAGTTCGGCGTCGAGCTGATCGGCGCGTCTCCGGAAGCGATCGACAAGGCCGAAGACCGCCAGAAGTTCAAGGAAGCGATGACCAAGATCGGTCTCGGCTCCGCGAAGTCGGGCATCGCGCATTCGATGGAAGAAGCGACCCAGGTGCACGCGCAGATCATGGCGGAGACGGGTGGCAGCGGCTACCCGGTCGTGATCCGTCCGTCGTTCACGCTCGGCGGCTCGGGTGGCGGCATCGCATACAACCGCGAAGAGTTCGAGGAAATCTGCAAGCGCGGTCTCGACCTGTCGCCCACGCGCGAGCTGCTGATCGAAGAGTCGCTGCTCGGCTGGAAGGAATACGAGATGGAAGTCGTGCGCGACCGCGCCGACAACTGCATCATCGTCTGCTCGATCGAAAACCTCGACCCGATGGGCGTGCACACCGGCGACTCGATCACGGTCGCGCCGGCGCAGACGCTCACCGACAAGGAATACCAGATCCTGCGTAACGCGTCGCTCGCGGTGCTGCGCGAGATCGGCGTCGACACGGGCGGCTCGAACGTGCAGTTCTCGATCAACCCGAAGGACGGCCGCATGGTCGTCATCGAGATGAACCCGCGCGTGTCGCGTTCGTCGGCGCTCGCGTCGAAGGCCACCGGCTTCCCGATCGCGAAGGTTGCCGCGAAGCTGGCCGTCGGCTACACGCTCGACGAGCTGAAGAACGAAATCACCGGCGGCCAGACGCCGGCGTCGTTCGAGCCGACGATCGACTATGTCGTCACGAAGATCCCGCGTTTCGCGTTCGAGAAGTTCCGCGAAGCCGATTCGCGCCTGACCACGCAGATGAAGTCGGTCGGTGAAGTGATGGCGATCGGTCGCACGTTCCAGGAATCGTTCCAGAAGGCGCTGCGCGGCCTCGAAGTCGGTGTCGACGGCCTCGACGAGAAGTCGACCAACCGCGACGAGATCGCGATCGAGATCCACGAGCCGGGCCCGGACCGCATCTGGTACGTCGGCGATGCGTTCCGCATCGGCATGACGGCCGAGGAAATCTTCGCGGAAACCGCGATCGACCCGTGGTTCCTCGAGCAGATCGAGCAGATCATCCTGAAGGAAAAGGCGCTGTCGGGCCGCACGCTCGCGTCGCTGACGTTCGACGAGCTGCGCTACCTGAAGCAGAGCGGCTTCTCCGACCGCCGCCTCGCGAAGCTGCTTGGCGCGACGCCGGAAGACGTCCGCAAGCGTCGCGTCGAGCTGAACGTGCGTCCGGTCTACAAGCGCGTGGACACGTGCGCGGCCGAGTTCGCGACGAAAACGGCGTACATGTACTCGACCTACGAGGAAGAGTGCGAGGCGCAGCCGACCACGAACAAGAAGATCATGGTGCTGGGCGGCGGCCCGAACCGGATCGGCCAGGGCATCGAGTTCGACTACTGCTGCGTGCACGCGGCGCTCGCGATGCGCGAGGACGGCTATGAAACGATCATGGTCAACTGCAACCCGGAGACGGTGTCGACCGACTACGACACGTCCGACCGCCTGTACTTCGAGCCGCTGACGCTCGAAGACGTGCTCGAGATCGTCGACAAGGAAAAGCCGGTCGGCGTGATCGTCCAGTACGGCGGCCAGACGCCGCTGAAGCTCGCGCTCGACCTCGAGGCGCACGGCGTGCCGATCGTCGGCACGTCGCCGGACATGATCGACGCGGCCGAAGACCGCGAACGCTTCCAGAAGCTGCTGCAGGACCTCGGCCTGCGCCAGCCGCCGAACCGCACCGCACGCGCCGAAGACGAAGCGCTCGCGCTGGCCGACGAAATCGGCTATCCGCTGGTCGTGCGTCCGTCGTACGTGCTCGGCGGCCGCGCGATGGAGATCGTCCACGAGCCGCGCGACCTCGAGCGCTACATGCGCGAGGCCGTGAAGGTGTCGAACGATTCGCCGGTGCTGCTCGACCGCTTCCTGAACGACGCGATCGAGTGTGACGTCGACTGCATCTGCGACGGCGAAGCCGTGTTCATCGGCGGCGTGATGGAGCACATCGAGCAGGCGGGCGTCCACTCGGGCGACTCGGCATGCTCGCTGCCGCCGTACTCGCTGTCGGAGGAGACCGTGGCCGAACTGAAGCGCCAGACGGGCGCGATGGCGAAGGCGCTGAACGTGGTCGGCCTGATGAACGTGCAGTTCGCGATCCAGCAGGTGCCGCAGGCGGACGGTTCGAAGCAGGACATCATCTACGTGCTCGAAGTGAACCCGCGCGCATCGCGCACGGTGCCGTACGTGTCGAAGGCGACCAGCCTGCCGCTCGCGAAGATCGCGGCGCGTGCGATGGTCGGCCAGAAGCTCGCGCAGCAGGGCGTGACGAAGGAAGTCGAGCCGCCGTACTTCAGCGTGAAGGAAGCGGTGTTCCCGTTCGTGAAGTTCCCGACCGTCGATCCGGTCCTCGGGCCGGAAATGCGCTCGACCGGCGAAGTGATGGGCGTCGGCCAGACGTTCGGCGAAGCGCTGTTCAAGTCGCAGCTCGCGGCCGGTTCGCGCCTGCCGGAGTCGGGCACGGTGCTGCTGACCGTGATGGACGCGGACAAGCCGAAGGCCGTCGAAGTCGCGCGCATGCTGCACGATCTCGGCTACCCGATCGTCGCGACCAAGGGCACGGCCGCCGCGATCGAAGCGGCCGGCGTGCCGGTGAAGGTCGTGAACAAGGTGAAGGACGGTCGTCCGCACATCGTCGACATGATCAAGAACGGCGAGATCGCCCTCGTGTTCACGACGGTTGACGAGACGCGCCAGGCGATCGCCGATTCGCGTTCGATCCGCATGAGCGCGCAGGCGCACAAGGTCACGTACTACACGACGATGTCGGGCGCGCGCGCGGCCGTCGAAGGCTTGCGCTACCTGAAGGATCTGGAAGTCTATGATTTACAAGGTCTTCACGCTCGCCTAAACTAAGCAGTCAGTTACCTGTCGAAGCAACACGTGCCGCGATTAGGCGGTGTTTCCAGTGCATCGGAAGCGCGCTTAATCGCGGTGATTTTTTTTATAGCCGTTTTTAGCGATTGAGCCGTTTATGAGCACCATTCCGTTGACAAAGCGTGGCGCGGAGCAACTGCGCGATGAATTGCAGCGCCTCAAGTCCGTCGAGCGGCCGGCCGTGATCAACGCGATCGCGGAGGCCCGCGCACAGGGCGATCTTTCCGAAAACGCCGAATACGACGCCGCGAAGGAAAAACAGGGCTTTATCGAGGGCCGCATCGCGGAACTCGAATCCAAGCTGTCCGCCGCGCAAATCATCGATCCCACGGTGCTCGACGCCGACGGCCGCGTCGTGTTCGCCGCGACGGTCGAACTCGAGGATCTCGAGTCGGGCGACACCGTCAAGTACCAGATCGTCGGCGACGACGAAGCCGATATCGATCACGGCCTGATCTCGGTCAGCTCGCCGATCGCGCGCGCGCTGATCGGCAAGTCCGAAGGCGACGTCGCGGCCGTGCAGGCGCCGAGCGGCGTGCGCGAGTACGAAATCATCTCGGTCAGCTACATCTGAAACGGGGCGACGTGATGCCGCATCGCGTGTTCCGTCTGCTGTCGGCCGTGTGGGTCGGCAGCCTGCTGACGATCGGGTATGCGGTCGCACCCGTCCTGTTCAAGACGCTGGAGCGGATGACGGCCGGTTCGGTCGCCGCCCAGCTGTTCCGCATCGAGGCGATCCTCGGCGTCGTGTGCGGCGTGCTGCTGCTCGCGTTGTCGAATCAGCAGGTGCGGCGCGGCAGCACCGAATATCGCCGCGTGCGCTGGATCGTCGCGGCGATGGTCGTGTGCGTGCTGGTCGGGTATTTTGCGCTGCAGCCGTTCATGAACGCGCTGCGGGTGGCCGCGATGGAGGCGGGCACCGATATCGCGAATTCGCCGTATGCGAGCCGCTTCGGGATGCTGCACGGCGTGTCGAGCGTGTTCTATCTCGTCGAGAGCGTGCTGGGGCTGATGCTGATCTGGCGTCTGCCGGCGCGCGACGCCTGAGCGCCGCGCCGTCGCGCGTTGCGCAACGACGAGGCAGGGCGGCACGGGCATCCGTGCCGCACGGGCGCCTTACTTGTCCTGGAACGGCCGCTTCGTGCTGGCCTGACGCTTTTTCGCGCGCTTCACGGTGCCGCCTGCCGTCACGCGTTCGTTGCCGCGCACCGTGACCTTGACCGGCCTCGGGCGGCGTACGGGGCTCGCGTTCGGCGATACCTTGACGACCTTGACGGTGCGCGGTGCACGGCCTTTCTTGTCGTCGACGGCTTCGGCCGCGCTCGGCAGCGCGCCGGCACGACGGCCGCGGGTCGGGGCCGCTACGGCCTCGGGCCTCCAGATCACCAGCAGCTTGCCGATATGCTGAATGGGGGCCGCGTTCAGGCGGTCGCAGATCTCGTCATAGATTGCGATGCGTTCGTCGCGTTCATCGCCGAACACGCGGATCTTGATCAACTGGTGCGCGTCGAGGTGCACCTTGATTTCCTTCAGCACGGCGTCGGTCAGCCCTTCGGCGCCGATCAGCACGACGGGCTTGAGCGCATGGGCCTGGGAGCGCAGCGCGGAGCGCTCGGCGGGAGAAAGCGAAAGGGCGGGCATGGAAATGTCGAAATCTAAATAAGGGCGCGCTGACTGAAAAGCGATCGCGGGACGTTACCGCGTCAGCCGTGCGCCGAAACCACGTAAAATCGCGGCTTGGGCCTGAAAAGGGGCCGCAGCCGCGCGAAGAAGACGCGTATTATCCGCTAAAAGCGCGGCTTCACGAAGCAATGGGCAGCAATCTCTCTCTCGAATGGCAAAAAACCGCTTCAACCAGCACTGGCTGCACGACCACATCAACGACCCGTACGTCAAAATGGCGCAGCGGGAGGGCTATCGCGCGCGCGCCGCGTACAAGCTGAAGGAAATCGACGAGCAGGACAAGCTGATCCGTCCGGGCCAGGTGATCGTCGATCTCGGCGCCACGCCGGGCAGCTGGAGCCAGTATGCCCGCAACAAGCTCGCGCAGGGCAAGAAGCGCGACGCGGCGCGCGAAGGCGGCATCGACGGCACGATCGTTGCGCTCGACATCCTGCCGATGGAGCCGATCGCCGACGTCCACTTCCTGCAAGGCGACTTCCGCGAGGACGACGTCCTCCACCAGCTCGAAGAAGTGCTCGAAGGCCGCGCGGTGGACCTTGTTATTTCCGACATGGCCCCCAACCTCTCCGGCGTGGCCTCGGCGGACGCGGCGCGCATCGAGCATCTCTGCGATCTGGCGCTCGAATTCGCGCAGAACCATCTGAAGCCGGACGGTGCGCTGCTCGTGAAGTGCTTTCACGGCAGCGGCTACAGCCAGATCGTCGAGAAGTTCAAACAGCAGTTTAAGGTTGTCGCGCCGCGCAAGCCCAAGGCATCCCGCGACAAATCGTCCGAAACGTTCATTTTGGGTCGGCAGCTGAAGCATCCGCGCTGATGCGGAGCGCGATGCCGCAAACGGGCTCCGGCCCTTGCCGGACAAGCGAAGCGCTATCGCGGCGGTTGTCAATGCTTATGGCAGGGGTGGTCGGACTGGATTAGAATGACCGAGGGGCGCCGCAAGGAAAATGTAGGCGCTCGTCTACGAGTGAAGGAGTGGTGCTTTGAACAACAATATGTTTTCGAAGGCAGCGGTGTGGCTGGTGATCGCACTGGTGCTGTTTACGGTGTTCAAGCAGTTCGACAAGCCCCGCGTCCAGGAAGGCGTGTCCTATTCGCAGTTCATGGACGACGCCAAGAACGGCAAGGTCAAGAACGTCATCGTTCAGGGGCGCAACCTCACCGTCACTCCGGCTGATGGCCAGAAATACCAGATCGTGTCGCCCGGCGACATCTGGATGGTCGGCGATCTGATGAAGTACGGCGTGCAGGTCAGCGGCAAGGCCGACGACGAGCCGAACGCGCTGATGTCCGCGCTGTACTACCTCGGGCCGACGATCCTGATCATCGTGTTCTGGTTCTACATGATGAGGCAGATGCAGGGAGGCGGCAAAGGCGGCGCATTCTCGTTCGGGAAATCGCGTGCGCGGCTGATCGACGAGAACAACAACGCGGTGAACTTCTCCGACGTCGCGGGCTGCGACGAAGCGAAGGAAGAAGTGTCCGAGCTCGTCGACTTCCTGCGCGATCCGCAGAAATTCCAGAAACTGGGCGGCCGCATTCCGCGCGGCGTGCTGCTGGTCGGCCCGCCGGGTACCGGCAAGACGCTGCTCGCCCGCGCGATCGCGGGTGAAGCGAAGGTGCCGTTCTTCAGCATCTCGGGTTCGGACTTCGTCGAAATGTTCGTCGGCGTCGGTGCGGCCCGTGTGCGCGACATGTTCGAGCAGGCGAAGAAGCATGCGCCGTGCATCGTGTTCATCGACGAAATCGACGCGGTCGGCCGTCATCGCGGCGCCGGCATGGGCGGCGGCAACGACGAGCGCGAGCAGACGCTGAACCAGATGCTCGTCGAGATGGACGGCTTCGAGGCGAACTCGGGCGTGATCGTGATCGCGGCGACCAACCGTTCCGACGTGCTCGACAAGGCGCTGCTGCGTCCAGGCCGTTTCGACCGCCAGGTCTATGTCGGCCTGCCGGACATCCGCGGCCGCGAGCAGATCATGCGTGTGCACCTGCGCAAGGTGCCGATCGCGAACGACGTCGACGCGGCGGTCATCGCACGCGGTACGCCGGGCTTCTCGGGCGCCGATCTCGCGAACCTCGTGAACGAAGCTGCGCTGTTCGCCGCCCGTCGCGGCAAGCGCATCGTCGAGATGCAGGATTTCGAGGACGCGAAGGACAAGATCTTCATGGGTCCGGAGCGCAAGTCGGCGGTGATCCGCGAGGAAGCGAAGCGCGCCACCGCGTATCACGAGTCGGGCCACGCGGTGATCGCGAAGCTGCTGCCGAAGGCCGACCCCGTGCACAAGGTCACGATCATCCCGCGCGGTCGTGCGCTGGGTGTCACGTGGCAGTTGCCGGAGCATGACAACGAGACGTATTCGAAGGATTACCTGCTGGACCGCCTCGCGATCCTGTTCGGTGGCCGGGTGGCCGAAGAGTTGTTCATGAACCTCGTCAGCACCGGCGCGTCGGACGACTTCAACAAGGCCACGCAGACGGCGCGTGCGATGGTTGCGCGGTTCGGCATGACCGACGCGCTCGGGCCGATGGTGTACGTCGACGACGAGAACGATGCGTCGCCGTTCGGCCGCGGTTTCACGCGCACGATCTCGGAAGCGACGCAGCAGAAGGTCGACTCGGAAATCCGCCGCGTGCTGGACGATCAGTACAACCTCGCGCGTCGCCTGCTCGAGGAGAACCGCGACAAGGTCGAGGCGATGACGGCCGCGCTGATGGAGTGGGAGACGATCGACGCCGATCAGATCAACGACATCATGGAAGGCCGTCCGCCGCGCTCGCCGAAGAGCTCGCCGGCCGTCGGCGGCGATTCGTCGGGCGGCGGCAGCGCCGAGGTCAAGCCCGGCAGCGCGCCGGCGCCGGCTACGCCGGCGGCATAATCTCCGCTTTAGCACCGTTCACGGGCTGGTGTGGCTTCACACCGGCCCGTTTTGCATTCATCCACGCCCGTTGCTCGTGTCCGATTCCGCAGTGTCCCCATTCATTCCCGCGCCGCTCCGGTGCGGCCGCTTCGAACTGACGTTCGAACGCCCGCTCGTGATGGGCATCCTCAACGCCACGCCCGATTCGTTCTCCGACGGCGGCCGCTTCCTCGCGCGCGACGATGCGCTGCGCCAGGCCGAGCGGATGATTGCCGACGGCGCGGACCTCATCGACATCGGCGGCGAATCGACGCGCCCCGGCGCGCCGCCGGTGCCGCTCGACGAGGAACTCGCGCGCGTGATTCCGCTCGTCGAGGCGCTGCGGCCGCTGAACGTGCCGCTGTCGATCGATACCTACAAGCCCGCCGTGATGCGCGCGGCGCTGGCCGCCGGTGCGGACCTGATCAACGACATCTGGGGGTTCCGCCAGCCGGGCGCGATCGACGCGGTGCGCGACGGCAATAGCGGCCTGTGCGCGATGCACATGCTCGGCGAGCCGCAGACGATGCAGGTCGGCGAGCCCGACTACGGCGACGTCGTGACCGACGTGCGCGATTTCCTCGCCGCGCGCGCGCAGGCGCTGCGCGACGCGGGGGTGGCGGCGGAGCGGATCTGCGTCGATCCCGGCTTCGGGTTCGGCAAGGCGGTCGTCGACGACAACTATGCGCTGCTGGCCGCGTTGCCGGACACGGCGCCCGCGCGGCCCGACGGGTGCGCTTACCCGATTCTCGCGGGCATGTCGCGCAAGTCGATGCTCGGCGCGGTGATCGGCGGCAAGCCGCCGCTGGAGCGCGTCGCGGCGAGCGTGGCGGCCGCGTTGTGCGCGGTCGAGCGCGGCGCCGCGATCGTGCGCGTGCACGACGTCGCGGCGACGGTCGATGCGCTGAAAGTATGGAATGCCGTGCGCGCAGCCGCGCGGCAACGATAAGCAAGTCAGAAAGACGAAAGACGAAAGACGAAGGAGGAAGGACCCCATGGGACGTCGATATTTCGGCACGGACGGCATTCGCGGCACGGTGGGCGAGGCGCCCATCACGCCGGACTTCGTATTGCGCCTTGGCTATGCGGCCGGCAAGGTGCTGGCCGGCTCGGCCGACGTCGCGGCAGGCTCGCGTCCGACCGTGCTGATCGGCAAGGACACGCGCGTGTCGGGCTACATGCTCGAAGCCGCGCTCGAGGCCGGATTCTCGGCGGCCGGCGTCGACGTGATGCTGGCCGGCCCGATGCCGACGCCCGGCGTCGCGTATCTGACGCGTGCGCTGCGCCTGTCGGCCGGTGTCGTGATCAGCGCGTCGCACAACCCGTATCACGACAACGGGATCAAGTTTTTCTCGGCTGACGGCAACAAGCTGCCCGACGACACCGAGGCCGCGATCGAAGCGTGGCTCGACAAGCCGCTCGAATGCGCGCCGTCGGACGGCCTCGGCAAGGCGCGCCGCCTCGACGACGCGGCCGGCCGCTACATCGAGTTCTGCAAGAGCACGTTCCCGGCCGCGTTCGACCTGCGCGGGCTGAAGCTCGTGATCGATTGCGCGCACGGCGCCGCGTACCAGATCGCGCCGCACGTGTTCCACGAGCTCGGCGCGGACGTCATTCCGATCGGCGTCGCGCCGAACGGCTTCAACATCAACGACGGCGTCGGCGCGACCGCGCCGGACGCGCTGGTGCGCGCGGTGCGGGCGAACCATGCCGATCTCGGCATCGCGCTCGACGGCGACGCCGATCGTCTGCAGGTCGTGGACGCGACCGGCCGCCTGTACAACGGCGACGAGCTGCTCTACGTGCTCGTGAAGGACCGGATCGCGACCGACGGCAAGGTCGAAGGCGCGGTCGGCACGCTGATGACGAACCTCGCCGTCGAAGTCGCGCTGCAACGCGAGGGTGTGAAGTTCGTCCGTGCGGCGGTCGGCGATCGCTACGTGCTCGAGCAATTGCGCGAGCACGGCTGGCAGCTCGGAGCGGAAGGGTCGGGTCACATTCTGTCGCTCGACCGGCACTCGACCGGCGACGGCATCGTGTCGGCGCTGCTCGTGCTGGCCGCGCTCAAGCGCAGCGGCCGCACGCTCGCGCAGGTGCTCGATGGCGTCACGCTGTTCCCGCAGAAGCTGATCAACGTGCGGATGAAGCCCGGCGCCGACTGGAAGGGCAGCGCGTCGATTCGCGCCGCGATCGACGCCGCCGAAGCCGCGCTTGCCGGCAGCGGCCGCGTGCTGATCCGCGCATCCGGCACGGAGCCCGTGTTGCGCGTGATGGTCGAAGCGCAGCAGGCGGCCGATGCGGTGCGCCATGCGGAGACGATCGCCGACGCGGTGCGCGCGGCGACGGCCTGATCCGTGCCGGCGCGCGCGGCGGTTCGGCCGCCCGTGCGCCGGCTTCCGACGAATGTGCGTGCGGCGCCCTCGGGCGCCGTCGTTTTGTCGGACGCAAAGGTTTGCGTTACCTAATAGAAGCAAGCTTCGGCAAACGCATCCTTCCAATCGAATCGGCATCCGACCCCGGAATCGGACCTCCGGCCGGACCGGGCTTCCCGTCCGTCCGACGCTGCGCTACGATGCGCCCGCACGCTGCCGAAACCCGGCGTTCATCCTCTCCGTTCGAGCCAGGCAATTCTTGCCGCCGGCGGCGCTCCCGCGCCACCCGATATTCCCTTTCAACCAGTCATGTTACTGTCACGCCAGTTTCATCGATTGTCACATTACCGTCATGAGCAGCCCCTAACCTTCGCGGTGCCGTAGTCATCCGCTCACACACTGGAGGTCTCATGAAATTGATGCAAACCGCGATTGCCGGCCTGGCTGGCGCGCTTTTCGCCGTCGCCGCCCACGCTGCCGACATCACGGGCGCAGGCAGCACGTTCGCGATGCCGATCTATACGAAATGGGCTGCCGACTACCAGCAGTCCGGCGGTTCGAAGGTCAACTACCAGGGCATCGGCTCGTCGGGCGGCCTGAAGCAGATCATCGCGAAGACGGTCGATTTTGCCGGTTCGGACGCTCCGCTGAAGGATGAGGATCTCGCGAAGGAAGGCCTGTTCCAGTTCCCGACGGTGGTCGGCGGCGTGGTGCCGGTCGTCAACGTGCCGGGCGTGAAGGCCGGCGAACTGACGCTGTCGGGCCCGGTGCTCGGCGACATCTACCTCGGCAAGATCAAGAAGTGGAACGACCCGGCGATCGTCGCGCTGAACCCGAAGGTCAAGCTGCCGGATACGGACATCGCCGTGGTCCGCCGCGCCGACGGCTCGGGCACGAGCTTCATCTGGACGAACTACCTGTCGAAGGTCAACGACGAGTGGAAGTCGAAGATCGGCGAAGGCACGACGGTCAACTGGCCGACGGGCACGGGCGGCAAGGGCAACGACGGCGTCGCGGCCTTCGTGCAGCGCCTGCCGGGCGCGATCGGCTACGTCGAGTGGGCGTACGCGAAGAAGAACAACATGACCTACACTGCGCTGAAGAACTCGACGGGCACGGTGGTCGAGCCGAAGACGGAAACGTTCAAGGCCGCAGCGGCAGGCGCGAACTGGTCGAAGTCGTTCTACCAGATCCTGACGAACCAGCCGGGCAAGGAAGCGTGGCCGGTCGTCGGCGCGACGTTCGTGTTGCTGCACGCAAAGCAGGACAAGCCGGAGCAGGGCGCGGAAACGCTGAAGTTCTTCAGCTGGGCGTTCAAGAACGGCGAGAAGGCTGCCGACAGCCTCGACTACATCTCGCTGCCGGCGACGGTCGAGACGGAAATCCGCAAGCAGTGGAAGACGAAGGTGACGGACGCTTCGGGCAAGCCGGTCGCCGCCGAGTAAGCCATCCAGCGGTTCGCTGCCCGGCCGTGCCGGTCGGGCAGTGTGTGCGGTAAAGCCGGGCGTTACGGCGTCCGGCGATCAAAAGCAGGCACCCATGTCTGATATTTCATACCCGTCCTCCCGATCGGCCGACAGTGCACAGCAGCGCGCGCCGAGCCGTCTCGGGGATGTCCTGTTCGGCGGCCTTGCGCGGCTCGCCGCGATCGTGACCCTGCTGCTGCTCGGCGGGATCATCGTTTCCCTGATCATCGCGTCGATGCCGACCATCCAGAAGTTCGGCATCGGCTTCCTGTGGCAATCCGAGTGGGATCCGAACTCGGACATCTACGGCGCACTCGTGCCGATCTACGGCACGATCGTGACGTCGCTGATCGCACTCGTCATCGCGGTGCCGGTCAGCTTCGGCATCGCACTGTTCCTCACCGAATTGGCGCCCGTGTGGCTGCGCCGTCCGCTCGGCATCGCGATCGAGCTGCTCGCCGCGATTCCGTCGATCGTGTACGGCATGTGGGGGCTGCTTGTGTTCGCGCCGATCTTCGCCGAATACTTCCAGAAACCCATCGGCCGGCTGCTCAAGGACGTGTGGGTGCTCGGCCCGCTGACGTCCGGCGCGCCGATCGGCATCGGCATTCTCGCGGCCGGCGTGATCCTCGCGATCATGATCATCCCGTACATCGCGTCGGTGATGCGCGACGTGTTCGAGGTGACGCCGGTGCTGCTGAAGGAATCGGCATACGGCATCGGCTGCACGACCTGGGAAGTGATGTGGAAGGTCGTGCTGCCCTATACGAAGACCGGCGTGATCGGCGGCGTGATGCTCGGCCTCGGCCGCGCGCTCGGCGAAACGATGGCCGTGACCTTCGTGATCGGCAACACCAACCTGCTCGACAGCGTGTCGCTGTTCGCGCCGGGCAACAGCATCACGTCGGCGCTCGCGAACGAATTCGCGGAAGCGCAGCCGGGCCTGCATACGTCCGCGCTGATGGAGCTCGGCCTGATCCTGTTCGTGATCACGTTCATCGTGCTGTCCATCTCCAAACTGCTGCTGCTTCGTCTCGAGAAGGGAGAGGGCAAGAAATGAGCGAGCCCATCATGAATTTCCCGGGGCCGGACGGCGCCGCGCTCGACGCGATGCGCAACCGCCTGCAGCGCAAGCGCAAGGCCGTCAACGCGATCGCGCTCACCGCGTCGCTCGGCGCGATGGCCTTTGGCCTGCTGTGGCTCGTGTGGATTCTCTACACGACGGTGCATCTCGGCGTCGGCGGCCTGTCGCTGCAACTGTTCACCGAATCGACGCCGGCGCCGAACACGGAAGGCGGCGGTCTCGCGAACGCGATCGTCGGCAGCCTGCTGCTGTGCGGCTTCGGCACGCTGGTCGGCACGCCGATCGGCATCCTCGCGGGCGTCTATCTCGCCGAATACGGGCAGAAGAACCTGCTGGCGAGCACGATCCGCTTCATCAACGACATCCTGCTGTCCGCGCCGTCGATCGTCATCGGCCTGTTCGTGTACGCGATCGTCGTCGCGAAGTCGGGGCGCTTCTCCGGTTGGGCCGGCGTGATCGCGCTGGCGCTGCTGCAGATCCCGATCGTGATCCGCACGACCGAGAACATGCTGAAGCTGGTGCCGAACGCGCTGCGCGAAGCGGCCGTCGCGCTCGGCACCCCGAAGTGGCGCATGGTGCTGAAGATCACGCTGCGCGCGTCGGTCGGCGGGATCGTGACGGGCGTGCTGCTCGCGGTCGCGCGGATCGCCGGCGAAACGGCGCCGCTGCTGTTCACCGCGCTGTCGAACCAGTTTTTCTCGGTCGACATGAGCCAGCCGATGGCGAACCTGCCGGTCACGATCTACAAGTTCGCGATGAGCCCGTTCGCGGAATGGCAGTCGCTCGCGTGGGCGGGCGTGTTCCTGATTACGCTCGGGGTGCTCGGACTGAACGTCCTGGCGCGCTCGATCTTCTCGAAAAAGTAACGGCGGAGCAATCCGATGAATATGGCAGAAAGCCACCTGAATCCCGTCGAGCGCACCGCTGCGCCCGCCGGCACGCAAGACGCGGCGCACGGCCGTCCGCTCGCGCCGCTGAACGCGAAGATCGAGGTCAACAACCTCAACTTCTTCTACAACAAGTTCCACGCGCTGAAGAACATCAACCTGCGCATTCCCGAAGGGAAGGTGACGGCGTTCATCGGCCCGTCGGGCTGCGGCAAGTCGACGCTGCTGCGCACGTTCAACAAGATGTTCGCGCTCTATCCGGAGCAGCGCGCCGAAGGCGAAATCCTGATGGACGGCGAGAACCTGCTGACGACGAAGCGCGACATCTCGCTGCTGCGCGCGCGAATCGGCATGGTGTTCCAGAAGCCGACCCCGTTCCCGATGTCGATCTACGACAACATCGCGTTCGGCGTGAAGATGTTCGAAAAACTCACGCGCTCGGAAATGGACGATCGCGTCGAGTGGGCGCTCACGAAGGCCGCGCTGTGGAACGAAGTGAAGGACAAGCTGGGCCAGAGCGGCTACGGGCTGTCGGGCGGCCAGCAGCAGCGTCTGTGCATCGCGCGCGGCATCGCGATCCGTCCGGAAGTGCTGCTGCTGGACGAACCGTGCTCGGCGCTCGACCCGATCTCGACGGGCCGCATCGAGGAGCTGATCGCGGAGCTGAAGAGCGACTACACGGTCGTGATCGTCACGCACAACATGCAGCAGGCCGCACGCTGCTCGGATTACACGGCCTACATGTACCTAGGCGAGCTGATCGAGTTCGGCGACACCGAAAAGATCTTCATCAAGCCGGTGCGCAAGGAAACGGAAGACTACATCACCGGCCGCTTCGGCTGATGACGGAGAACAACAGCCATGTCGGATAAACATCTGTCGAGCCAGTTCGACGCGGACCTGAATGCCGTGTCGTCGAAAGTGCTGGAAATGGGCGGACTCGTGGAGTCGCAGATCGTCGGCGCGATGCGCGCGCTGAACGAGTTCGATCGCGATACGGCCGAGAAGGTGATCGCGGCCGAGGAAACGCTGAACGCGATGGAAGTGGACATCGACCAGGAATGCGGCAACATCATCGCGCGGAGGCAGCCTGCCGCGCGCGACCTGCGTCTTTTGATGTCGATTTCGAAAACGATTACGAACCTCGAGCGCGCCGGCGACGAGGCCGAGAAGATCGCCAAGCGCGTGCGCCGCCTGGTCGACGAGCCGGCCGCACGTGCGGTCAACATCGCCGAGATCAAGGTGTCGGGCGAGATGGCCGTGACGATCCTGCGCCGCGCGCTCGACGCGTTCGCGCGCCTCGACACGGTGGCTGCCGCGCAGATCGTCAAGGACGACAAGGAAATCGACATGGAATTCCGCGCGTTCGTGCGCAAGCTCGTGTCGTACATGCAGGAAGATCCGCGCACGATCTCGGTCGGCCTCGACTACCTGTTCATCGCGAAGGCGATAGAACGGATCGGCGACCACGCGAAGAACATCGCCGAATTCATCATCTACATCGTGAAGGGCACCGACGTGCGGCACCAGCCGCGCGACACGCTCGATCGCGAAGCCAACAGTTAATCGACTCCATAGGAAGAACAGAGGTGCCGATGCCCAGCAACATTCTCGTCGTTGAAGATGAGCCCGCGATTTCCGAATTGATCTCGGTGAATCTCCAGCACGCCGGTCACTGCCCGATCCGCGCGTACAACGCCGAACAGGCACAGAACCTGATCAGCGACGTGCTGCCCGATCTCGTGCTGCTCGACTGGATGCTGCCGGGCAAGTCCGGTATCGCGTTCGCGCGCGACCTGCGTAACAACGAACGGACCAAGCACATTCCGATCATCATGCTCACCGCCCGCGGCGACGAGCAGGACAAGGTGCTCGGCCTCGAAATCGGCGCGGACGACTACGTGACGAAGCCGTTCTCGCCGAAGGAACTGATGGCGCGCATCAAGGCCGTGCTGCGCCGCCGCGCGCCGCAGCTGACCGAGGACGTCGTGTCGATCAACGGGCTGCGCCTCGACCCGGCCACGCATCGCGTCGCCGCGCACGGGGACGGCAGCGAGATCAAGCTCGATCTCGGCCCGACCGAGTTCCGGCTGCTGCATTTCTTCATGACCCATCCGGAGCGCGTGCACAGCCGCACGCAGTTGCTCGACCAGGTGTGGGGCGACCACGTGTTCGTCGAGGAGCGCACCGTCGACGTGCACATCAAACGATTGCGCGCGGCCTTGAAACCGGCCGGCTGCGATGCGATGATCGAAACCGTGCGCGGCAGCGGCTACCGCCTCGCCAAGCACGCGTAACGTATTCGGGCACGCCGCGTGCCGCGGCATGCCGTTCCTTCTTTCGGACGCTGAATCATGAACATCATCTGGGCGCGCTTCCTGGTGTCGCTCGTGCTGCTCGTGCTGATCGGCGTGTTGGTCGGCGTCTTCGCCGGCCCGACCGCGGGCCTCGTGTTCGTGGTCGTGATGCTGGTCGCGCAGGGCTTTTTCAGCACCTTCCACACGCAGCGTCTGTGGCGCCTGCTCGATGCGCCGGTCTACGGCGAAGTGCCGAGCGCGCCGGGCATCTGGGGCGAGATCTACTATCGGCTGCACAAGCTCGCGAAGCAGTGGCATGCGCAGGTGCGGCAGGTCGAGCAGCAGCATTCGCGCTTCATCCAGGCGATCCAGGCTTCGCCGAACGGCGTCGCGATGCTCGACGATCACGACCAGATCGAGTGGTGCAACGCGATCGCCGAAGTCCATTTCGGCCTCGACGCGAAGCGCGACCTGCGTCAGCACATCACGAACCTGGTGCGCCATCCCGATTTCGTCCGCTACCTGAATGCGCAGCATTACGACGAGACGCTGTTGATGCGCGGCATGGGCGACTCGCGGCAGAACGTGCTGGCCGTGCAGGTGTTTCCGTACGGCGAGAACCGCAAGCTGCTGCTCACGCAGGACATCACCGAGCTCGAGCGTACCGACGCGATGCGGCGCGACTTCGTCGCGAACGTGTCGCACGAGCTGAAGACGCCGCTCACCGTGCTGTCGGGCTTCCTCGAGACGATGCGCGAACTGCCGCTGAACGAGGAAGACCGCGCGCGCTATCTCGACATGATGGAGCAGCAGGCGTCGCGGATGCGGCACATCGTGACCGACCTGCTGGTGCTCGCGAAGCTGGAAGGCGAGAGCAAGCCGCCGGTCGATCACGCGATCGACATGCGTGCGGTGTTCGACCATCTGAAGGAAGATGCGCACACGCTGTCGAACGGGCATCACGACATCGCGTTCTCGATCGACGAGACGCTCGGCGTCACGGGCGCGCAGACGGAGTTGTTCAGCGCGTTCGCGAATCTCGTCACGAATGCGATCCGCTATACGCCGGACGGCGGCAAGATCGTCGTGTCGTGGCGGCGCGAGGGCGCGCAGGGCGTGTTCTCCGTCACGGACAGCGGCTTCGGGATTCCGGCCGCCGACCTGCCGCGGCTCACCGAGCGCTTCTACCGTGTCGATCGCAGCCGTTCGCGCGACACCGGCGGCACGGGCCTCGGGCTCGCGATCGTCAAGCACGTGCTGCAGCGGCACGACGCGCATCTGTACGTGCAGAGCGAGGAAGGGCGCGGCAGTACGTTCACCGCACGGTTCCCGGGCTCGCGGGTCATCGCGATCCGGCCGGCCGCTTACGAAGCATGATCGCGTAGCGGTTTGACAGTCAAAAAAAGCAGCCCGCGGGCTGCTTTTTTCATGGCGAAGCGGCGCGTATCGCGCCGAAGGCTCACGAGCAGAACTTCGCGAGCAGCCCCAACTGCGCGTTGCGGATCGTCTTGCCGGTGCGGCGGCGGCGATAGTGGCCGTCGCTGTGCATCTGCCATGCCGACTGGTTGTCGCCGAGGCACACCGACAGCCCTTCGGCGATCACGCGCCGCTTGAGCTTGCGCTCGCGGATCGGGAACGCGACTTCAACGCGGCGGAACAGGTTGCGGTCCATCCAGTCGGCGCTCGACAGATAGACGTCCTCGGCGCCGCCCGCGTGGAAGTAGTAGATGCGGTGGTGTTCGAGGAAGCGGCCGACGATCGAGCGCACCGTGATGTTTTCCGACAGGCCGGGCACGCCGGGCTTCAGCGCGCAGACGCCGCGCACGATCAGGTCGACCTTGACGCCGGCCTGCGACGCTTCGTACAGCGCGGCGATCACCGACGGCTCCAGCAGCGCGTTCATTTTCGCGACGATGCGCGCGCGCTTGCCGGCCTGCGCATTGTCGATCTCCGCGCGGATCGAATCGATGATGCGCGGATGCAGCGTGAACGGCGACTGCCACAGCTCGTGCAACGTCAGTTCGCCGCCGATCCCGGTCAGTTGCTGGAACACGTGATGGACGTCCTCGCAGATCTTCTGGTCGGCCGTCATCAGCCCGAAGTCGGTGTAGAGGCGCGCCGTGCGCGGATGGTAGTTGCCGGTGCCGAGGTGCACGTAGCGGCGCAGCGACGCCTTGCCGGCCTGCACGACGCGCCGCACGATCAGCATCATCTTCGCGTGGCACTTGTGGCCGACCACGCCGTACACGACATGCGCGCCGACGGCTTCGAGCTGCGACGCCCAGTTGATGTTGGTTTCCTCGTCGAAGCGCGCGAGCAGCTCGACGACGACGGTCACTTCCTTGCCGTTGCGCGCGGCTTCCATCAGCGCGTCCATCAGCGGCGAGTCGGTGCCGGTGCGGTAGATCGTCTGCTTGATCGCGACGACGCTCGGATCTTTCGCGGCCTGCTGCAGCAGTTCGAGCACGGGCTGGAAGCTCTCGTACGGATGATGCAGCAGGATGTCGCCGGCGTCGATCGCGTCGAACATCGTCGGCGCGTTGGCGATGACGGCCGGCGTCGATGCGGTGAACGGCGCGAACTTCAGGTCGGGGCGATCGACGAGATCGGGAATCTGCATCAGGCGCACGAGGTTCACGGACCCGGCCACGCGATAGCAGTCCTTGTCGCCGAGTTCGCTTTCCTCGAGCAGGCGTCGCACGATGTGCAGCGGCGTGTCGGCCGACACCTCGAGGCGTACCGCGTTGCCGAGGTGGCGCGCGGGCAGTTCGCCCTGCAACGCGACACGCAGGTTCGTGATTTCGTCTTCGTCGACGAACAGCTCGCTGTTGCGCGTGATGCGGAACTGGTTGCAGCTTTTCACGACGAGTTGCGGAAAGAGTTCGCCGACGAAGCGCTGCATGAACGAGCTCAGCAGCACGAAGCCGTGCTCGAAACCCGACAGCGCATGCGGCATGCGCACGACGCGCGGCAGTGCGCGCGGCGCCTGCACGATGCCCATCACGGCCTGGCGGCCGAATGCGTCGCGGCCTTCGAGCTCGACGACGAAGTTCAGGCTCTTGTTCAGCACGCGCGGGAACGGGTGGGCCGGATCGAGGCCGATCGGCGTCAGCACGGGCAGCAGTTCGTCGAGGAAGTAGCGTCGCGCCCATTCGAGCTGCTCGTCGTTCCACGTGTCGCTCGCGTGGAAGTAGATGCCCTCCTGTTCGAGCGCCGGCAGCACGGTTTCGTGCAGCATCGTGTACTGTCGATGCACGAGCCGCTGCGCGCGTTCGACGACGAGATCGTAAGCATGCTGCAACGACATGCCGTCGGGCGTCAGCGCGCCGGGGTTGTCGCGGATCTGCTCCTGCAGGCCGGCCATCCGGACTTCGAAGAATTCGTCGAGGTTGCTGCTGGTAATGCAGATGAAGCGCAGGCGCTCGAGCAACGGGACTTGCGGATCGGCCGCCTGGGCCAGCACGCGCTCGTTGAAACCGAGGATGCCGAGTTCACGATTGAGAAGCGGGTAACGGACGGACATCGGCAGAGTAGGGGGTAATTCAGGCGATGATTCGAAAGGACGCTCGGAAACTCTCACGGTACGATGACGTGCTGATGACAATCATGGTTTTATATCGGGAAATTCTACGCCCGAACCCTTTCGTCGCATAAATGTTTTGGCTATATGGAACGGAGCAGTGTGCATGCCCGTGAAGCGTGGCAACGGCAAGCGTTCCACGCTTAAAATGTCGCCTTTGATTGATCGCCCGCGGGTGCCGGAACGGCCGCCGCGGAAGAACGCGCACGGAGCCCCTTCTGATGGTTACAACTCCCCACTTGCTGGCTGCCGTGGATCTCGGCTCGAACAGCTTCCGGCTGATCGTCGGGCGCGTCGAGGAAACGCCGGCGGGCAGCCAGATCTATCCCGTCGACGCGCTGCGCGAGCCGGTTCGGCTGGCCGCGGGGCTGTCGAGCGACAAGATGCTCGATCGCGCGTCGCAGGAGCGTGGCTGGGAGGCGCTCAAGCGGTTCGGCGAGCGCCTGCGCGATTTCCATCCCGATCATGTGCGTGCGGTGGCGACCAACACGCTGCGCGTCGCGAAGAATGCCGCCGAATTTCTCGGCGAGGCCGAGGCCGCGCTCGGGTTCCCGATCGAAGTGATCGCGGGCCGCGAAGAGGCGCGCCTCATCTATGCGGGCGCCGCGCACTCGGTGCCGGCGAGCGCCGGCAAGCGGCTCGTCGTCGACATCGGCGGTGGCTCGACCGAATTCATCATCGGCTCGCACTACACGCCGATCGTGATGGAGAGCCTTTATATCGGCTGCGTGAGCCATAGCCGCGCCTTCTTCCCGGCCGGCAACGTCGACGAATACACGATGCGGCAGGCCGAGCTCGCGGCCAAGCGCGAGATCCAGATCATTTCGAGCGAATACAAGAAGGCCGGCTGGGACCAGGCGATCGGTTCGTCCGGCACCGCGCGCGCGCTCGCGGAGCTCGTCGAGGCGAACGGCTTCAACGATCCGGGCATCACGCACGGCATTTCGCGCGGCGGCCTCGAGCGCCTGAAGCGTGCGCTGATCAAGGCGGAGAACGTCAACCGGCTGAAGCTGATCGCGCTGAAGCCGGACCGCGTGCCCGTGCTCGCGGGCGGCCTCGCGATCATGCTGGCGGTGTTCGAGGAGCTGGGGGTCGACTACGTCGATACGACCGACGGCGCGCTGCGCCTCGGCGTGCTGTACGACCTGCTCGGCCGGACGCAGCACGAGGACATGCGCGCGGTGACCGTCGAGGGGTTCACGCGCCGCTACGGCGTGGATCGTGCGCAGGCGGAGCGGATCGGTGCGCTCGCGGTGCGTTTCTACGACGAGCTCGAGGAAGACGACGAGGAAGCGCGCGAGGAAGGACGGATGTTCCTCGGCTGGGCGGCCGCGTTGCACGAGATCGGCCTGTCGATCTCGCACAGCGCGTATCACAAGCATTCGGCCTATATCGCGAGCAACGCGGACATGCCGGGTTTCTCGCGTACCGACCAGGCGCGGCTCGCCGCGCTCGTGCTCGGCCATGCGGGCAAGCTCGGCAAGCTGTCGCAGGCGCGCGAGGTCGAGTGGCCGCTGCTGTTCTGCCTGCGGCTCGCGGCGCTGCTGTGCCGGCGCCGGACCGATGCGGGGCTGCCCGAGATTTCCGTTTCGCAGATGAAGAAGGGCGGGTACGAGGTGCGTCTGCCGAGCGCATGGGTCGAGCAGAACCCGTTGACCGACTACAGCCTCAGCCAGGAGGCGGCGGAGTGGGAGAAGGTCGGTATCCCTTATCGCGTGGTTTATACCGGCGCGTGACAGGGCGATAGCGGGCGCCGGAAGGTGCTTCGGGCTCCGGGGAGATATGCCTTTGGGCGGCACCTTTCAGGCGTCGCCCCGTACAATCACGGGCCTCGCAACGCGGGCGGTGATGGTCTGCTCAATCCGACGAGCAGACGATCGCGGTCAGGAACGGGAACGCCTGCTTGACGGTCGCGTCGCTGCCGGCCTTGCGCACGGCTTCCTCGACGGCGCTCTTCGTGCCGCGCACGACGACGCCGTAAGCCCAGTCACCGATCGGCTTGCCGTCGCCCGGACGGAAGATCGGGTCGTTCGCCTGGTAGCCGAGCACGACATAGACGCCGAAGCCGTACGCCGTCAGCGAGCGGTTCGTGCGGAACGCATTGACCGAATTCGATTCGACGTGCATCGGCTCCGACTGGATGTCGCCGGCCGCGAGCAGCGGCGCGACGAACTTGTGGCCGGTCGAATGGCAATCGAGCGCGTCGTCGAGCGCTTTCGCCGACGCGTCGCCGGCGGTGGCGAGCACGAGCAGCAACGCACACAGAGCAGTTTCGAGAATGTTGTTTTTCATGCGCGGATGCGGGTTGTTCACACGTATTATCGCGTGTTCCAGCAAGTTCCGTGCGCGGGCTTGGCGGGTGACGCGGGGGGATCGGTGCCCGGGCCGTGCCGCTGCGGGCCCCGGAGCGATTCAAGTGGTCGGTAAAAAGCGCCCGCAAACTGAAAAAGGGGCTACGGTGTTCACTCCGTGCCGGCGCGCTCGGCCCACACTTCGATTGGTCTCGCGCATGCCCGCCAGCGGATGTGGGTGCACCTGGCTTCGACGCTGAACTGTCCTATCTGTGTGCTGCCAATGCCACACGGATACGCATGGTTTCCAATCGTTGGGGAAACCGGTAACTCATGCCGGCGGTGGCGAATACCAAGAAATGGAAACAAATCAGGCGTTGCGTCTAGCCAGCATGTCCGCATCCAGCGATCAATATTCTGGCCAAGGTAGACCGATTAGTCTATATTCCCTGCACGCTGCGCGCTTAATCCGGCGAGCGCGTCTTCATCAGCCGTTTTCCGACGGAAATGGGCATCGATAAGGCCAAGCCGCGGCGAGTCTTTTTCGCGATCAACTCCGTTGTGTGCGATACCGCCGACATCGAATAATTGCCGTGAAGATGAAATCGAATAACGGGTGATCCAGCGGAGACCATCGATGCACCGAACGCGCTTCGTATTTTTGCCTGCCCTGCTGAGTGCGCTGGCTTGCGGCTCTATCGCCCAAGCGCAGACTGCCTGTCCTCCGGGGATGGTTCCGTATGGCACGGCGCAGGACCAAAGCGTGTGCGGCGCGGATCCGAACGCGCAACAGCAATACCCTGGCCAGAGCGCGGTGCCCTCCGTCCGGTGGGCTTCCAGCTGGCAGGCGCTTGCGACAGACACGCCTAAAGGCATCCTCGGAGCCTCGAAAGACCAACCCGACAGGGCGCTGGCCGAAGTGGCTGCTCTGAGGGATTGCCGCCTCAAGGGCGGCACTGACTGCACACTGCAGATTTCCTATGGAAACGGCTGTGTGGCGATGGTGGTCGGCGATCGCGCGATGAACATGAATGGCGGTATCACGGACGACGATGCCGCGCAGAAGGGATTGGAGATGTGCCGCGCCGCAGGAGATTCCAATTGCCGCGTTTACTACTCCGCCTGCAGTCTTCCTCAACGCATCCAATAGCGGGGTCGACTTCATCGACTATGCGTACCTTCCGAACTTTTGCCTTGCTCGCGACTCTTCTGGGCACTGCATCCATCGGCGATGCACAAGTCGCGTGTCCGCCGGGTTGGATCCCCTATAGCGCGAGTTCCTGCGGCCCGGATACGGGCGGCCAAGAACAAGAAGCCTCTCCACCGCAACGCCAGATTAGTTGGATCTCCCGCTGGGGAGCAATCTCCACCGACGGCAAGGTGGGCGCGCTCGGCACATCCACCGATCTGGACAGCCAGCGACAGGCTGAGCGCGCCGCGCTTTCGCAATGCAAGGCGCAAGGTGGTACGCAGTGCGAGGTTGACCTCTCCTACGCGAATGGCTGCGCGGTCATGTCTGTTGGAGAAAACACGCACAACTCGAACTACGGGGCTTCGATCGACGAGGCCACAGCCAAGGCCATGAAAGTCTGCAACGCGAACGACAGGAACTGTCGCGTTTTCTATTCGGGTTGCAGTCTTCCCAGGCCGGTGCAGTAAGGCCGCCTCCGGGGAGGCGGCACATGCACAGGATTACGCAGACTGATTGCGGCGGCGCTCGTTGGTACATATTGGCATGTCCCCAACGCTCAGGCTCAGTACGATGCCGGTGCCAGCATCGGGCTTGGTATGGGCATGACGTCGAACAACAACATCATCGGCGGCTTGAACATTGGCTCGCAGATCGTCGGGCGGGGCGCTGCGCAGCCTCCGGGTCCGGATGCGGCCGCGCAGCAGAAACTGCGGTTTCGTCCGGATGAGACGGTTCATCGTGAAGTCTACGTGTCAATAGTCGATTTTCTGGCGCGCCGCGATCCGTCCCGGCGGGCAGAGGCCGAACGGTATCTCGCCCAATCCGCTCCACTCGCGCAGTTCGACCGCATGCTGGGGAGCTATGCATTGGAGCGCAACAACCTGGCCGATGTGCTTGTCGGCTATATGGTGGTCACTTGGGAAGTTGTGAATGCGACGCACGCCAGGCCGAAGCCGGAAGGTATCGCGACCCTGCGCGCAAAAATGCGTGCCGCGCTTGCCCGCGACAGCAAGATCAGCGGGATGTCGGATGCCGACAAGCAGCGCCGGGCCGAGACGTTCGCCTATCTGGCCGCGCTGGCCGTGGCTGCCGACACCGAAATGCAGCGTCAAGGAAACCAGGCTGACATTGCGCAGCTTCGCCAGAGCGTTCGGCGCGCCGCTATGCAAACCATCGGTGTGGATGTTCAGGGCTTGCGCCTCGCCGAGAGTGGATTTCGGCGCTGAGCAGCCCACGGGGATCTCGTCTCGGCCGCGGAGCATGCTCTGTTAGCGACTATTGCATCTGGCCCCATACATGAACACCCCTCGACTGTAGGGGCGAAAGGGCGAGGCAGAGAGGAATCGATATGGATGGACCGATGCGGGATGGCGTTACATGGACCGAATAAAGAAAAAGGGGTTACACGCTTTTGGCATGTAACCCCTTGATTCCTTTGGTCGGAGCGAAAGGATTCGAACCTTCGACCCTCTGATCCCAAATCAGATGCGCTACCAGGCTGCGCTACGCTCCGACGAGCCAAAGATAATAACGTCGAATGACCGATCCGGTCAATCACGATATGCGGGTAAATGCCGCGACCGCGAACCGGCCGCGATTTGCGACAATTCCCGTGATGATCGGCCGGCCCGCACGCATGCGCGCGGCCGCTCGCCGAAGCAAGGAGAACATCATGATGAACCTGATCCTGTGGCGCCACGCCGAAGCCGAAGATTACGCGCCGAGCGATCTCGCGCGCCAGCTGACCGTGCGCGGCCGCAAGGACGCGCAGGCGATGGCCAAATGGCTGCGCGGCCGGCTCGAGACGAATACCGTGATCCTCGCGAGCCCGGCGGCGCGCACCGTGCAGACCGTCGAGGCGCTGACCGACCAGTACCGGACGGTGGACGCACTCGCGCCGGGCGGCAGCGTCGACGACGTGCTGGCGGCGGCCGGCTGGCCGGAAGGCATCGCGCCGACGGTCGTGATCGTCGGCCATCAGCCGACGCTCGGCAGCGTCGCCGCGCAATTGATCGCCGGCGACGACGACAGCTGGAGCGTCAAGAAGGGCGGAATCGTGTGGCTCGCGAGCCGCACGCGCGACGGTAGCCGGCAGGCGGTGCTGCGGGCGGTTTTGACGCCCGAACTGGTGTAAAGCCCGCCGGAATGGGTTTGAAGGGATTGATCGTACGGTTTCGCAAGCTTTCTGCTAAAGTCAATTCGGCGACACGTCATTGAAAAGACACGGTCGTGCCACATAACGGTCACGGCCGGTTACTACATTGGCGGGCATGTCGTCCTATTCCTTACGACCAGGAAAGCCTAATGCGAGAACTGCCGACGCCTACGCTCCCTTTTGCCTCGCTGCCCCTCGACATGTCGCGGCGCCACCTGCCGCGCGCCAGTGAAACCGTCACATCGGAGTATCGCCTGCGCGCCGCGTGGGCGCGCACGGAAGACGAATTGCGCGAAGCCCAGCGCCTGCGCTACAGCGTGTTCGCCGAAGAGATGGGCGCGCAGGTCAGCGGCCCCGCCGGTCTCGACGTCGATCCGTTCGACGCGTATTGCGACCACCTGCTGGTCCGCGATCTCGACACGCTGAAAGTCGTCGGCACGTACCGCGTGCTGCCGCCGCACCAGGCGGCGCGGGTCGGCCGACTGTACGCCGAAGGCGAATTCGACCTGTCGCGCCTCACGCACCTGCGCGGCAAGATGGTCGAGGTCGGCCGCTCGTGCGTGCACAGCGACTACCGCAGCGGCGCCGTCATCATGGCGCTGTGGGGCGGTCTGGGCGCGTACATGATGCAGAACGGCTACGAAACGATGCTGGGTTGCGCGAGCGTGTCGATGGCCGACGGCGGCCACTACGCGGCGAACCTGTACCAGTCGCTGTCGGCAGGCTCGCTGACGGCGCCCGAGTACCGCGCGTTTCCGCACACGGCCCTGCCGGTCGACGAACTGCAGACGGGCACCGTCGTCGCGCCGCCGCCGCTGATCAAGGGTTACCTGCGTCTCGGCGCGAAGATTTGCGGCGCACCGGCCTGGGATCCCGACTTCAACTGCGCGGATTTCCTGACGCTGTTCCGCCTGTCGGACATCAACGCACGCTACGCCCGCCACTTCCTGGGCTAAGCCGTCTGAACCGCGTCGCGCCCGTGAGGCGCAGCGCACACAAGCGAACGCCGTCGCGTGGCAAGTGCTGCGCGACGGCGTTCGTGTATCCGGTCCATGTGCGCGCATCGGGCCCCGATAATTTCAGCCACGCAACGATTACCGTACCGCGGGGTGGTACGTTCGCGCGGCCCTGGGGAAGGGCCGGACGGCAGCGACGCGCTCAGTGCTTGCGCCGCCAGTCGAGCAAGTGGTGTTCCGCCATCCAGTGGTGGATCATCCCTTCGCCTTCGTGGCTGCGCTTGTATTCGCGCGACTCGAAGTACGACAGCGCGACGAGCACCATCAGACCGATGAACAGGCCGATCAGGCCCGCAATTTCTTCAGACGACATGGCAGCCTCCTTTCAACGGCACAGCGCCATGCGTACATAGTAGGACATGTTCGGCGCAACCCCGAAACCGGATTTCCGCTAGACTCGGCGCGGTCCCGGCGTGCGATGGGCGCGCCGTTTTCCGGAGCTCTACCTGATGACCCGTTTCATGCTGGCCGTGCTGGCCGCATCCCTCCTTGCCGCCTGCAGCAGCGATCCTCGCCAGGCGCGCCGCGGCCACCCGCCGGAAGATCCCGCCGACTATCACGGTGTGCCGACCGACATGACGCCGCCGTCGATGCTCGACGTGCCGTCGCCGAAGCCGGTGCAGTAACGCCCGGCCGCGCCCGCCGTCACGCGCGGGCCGCGGACGCGGCCTGCGGGTCGGCGCCAATGCGCCGCAACAGCGCCGGCAGGTAGCGCGCGAGCGTCGCGCCGCGCGCGGCCATGAACAGCAGTAGCGCAAACCAGAGGCCGTGGTTGCCGAACGTGCCGACGGCGGCGAGCGTGGCCGCGATGAAGATCGACAACGACACGACCATCGCGCGCATCAGCGATTGCGTCTGCGTCGCGCCGATGAACACGCCGTCGAGCAGGAAGCCCCAGACCGACACGATCGGCGAGATCGCGGCCCACGGCAGGTAGCGCAGCGCGACCGCGCGGATTTCGGCCTGGTCGGTCAGGCGCGCGACGATCCAGCTCCCCGCCGCCCAGTAAACGAGCGCGAACAGCAGTGCGCCGAGTGCCGACCAGAACAGCGTGACGCGCACGGCTTGCCGGAATGCGCGGCGATCGCGCGCGCCGGCCGCCGCACCGACGAGCGCCTCGGCCGCATGCGCGAAGCCGTCGAGGCCGTACGCCATGAAGGTCTGGAAATTCAGCAGCAGCGCATTCGCGGCGAGCGTCGCGTCGCCCTGTTTCGCGCCGAGATGCGCGAACCACCCGAACGCGCCGAGCAGGCACAGCGTGCGCAGGAAGATGTCGCGATTGAGCGCGATCAGCCGCTTGAGCGCGACGCGGTCGGCCAGCGCGCGTACCGCGAGCGGTGCAAGGCCGCGCGGCCGCAACCGCCACAGCAGCCACGTGCCGAGCGCGAAGCCGCAGGCGTCCGCGGTGGCGGTCGCCGCGCCGATACCCGCGATGCCCCAGCCGAAGCCGTACACGTAGAGCAGCACGGCGGCGATGTTCACCGCGTTGATGAACACCTGCGCGACGAGCGCGAGCCGCACGCGCTGCATGCCGAGCAGGTAGCCGAGCACCACGTAGTTCGCGAGCGCGAACGGTGCGCTCCAGATCCGTGCGTGGCCGTATGCGAGGGCGGTTGCGCGCACGGCATCGCTGCCGCCGAGCGCGGACAGCGCGAACGACAGCAGCGGCACCTGCAGCGCCAGCACTGCAGCGCCGAGCGCGAACGCGACGATCAGCGCACGCAGCAGGTTCAGGCGGATCCCGGCGGCGTCGCCTGCGCCATGCGCCTGCGCGACGAGACCGGTCGTCCCCATCCGCAGGAAGCCGAAGCCCCAGAACACGAAATTGAAGAACAGCCCGCCGAGCGCGACGCCGCCGAGATATTGCGCGCCGTCGAGATGGCCGGCGACGGCCGTGTCGACGGCGCCGAGGATCGGCTGGGTCAGGTTCGCGACGACGATCGGGAACGCGAGCGCGAGGACGCGCCGATGCGTGACGACGGCCGAAGCGCAGCCGGCCCCGTGCGGTGAGGCGGAGTCGGACATGGCGGACGCGTCAGGCGCGTTCCTGCACGCAGACCCACGGCGAGACGACGACCGCCCACAGCTCCGGATTGCGCGCCGCGTAGTCGGCGGCGGTCTCGGCCGGCATGCGCGCGACGAGGCCGGACGACAGCCAGCGTGTGACCTGTTCGGCGTCGTCGCTGGCAACGGCTTCCGCGACGCTGACGAGATCGAGGTCGCGTGCGATCGACAGCAGCTTGCCCTGCGCGAAGAAGCGTTCGAGATCGCACCAGTCGATCTTGGCGGTCTCGCCGAGGAGTTTGGCGTAGAGCGGGCTGTGCGACGCGCCCGCGGTGGCGTGTTGATCAGAGGACATCGGTTTCTTGGAAAGACTGCGTGGCGCCACTATAAACCATCCGGCCGGGCGGGCCGAGCCGCGGGCGGGCCGCTCACGCGTCGCGCAGCGCGCGGCGCACGATCTTGCCGGTCGCGGTCATCGGCAGGCTGTCGACGAACGCGATCGCGCGCGGATACTCGTGCGCGGCGAGCCGCGTGCGCACGTGCGCCTGCAGCGCGCCGACGAGGGCGTCGTCGCCGACGTGGCCGGGGTTCAGCACGACGAACGCCTTGACGATCTCGGTGCGCGTCGCATCAGGCACGCCGACGACGGCCGCCATTCGCACCGCCGGATGCGTGAGCAGGCAGTCCTCGATCGGGCCCGGGCCGATCCGGTAACCGGCGCTCGTGATCACGTCGTCGTCGCGGCCAACGAAGCGCACGAAACCGTCCGCGTCGATCGTGCCCGTATCGCCGGTGAGCAGGTAGTCGCCCGCGAACTTGTCGTGCGTCGCGCCGGGATTGCGCCAGTATTCGAGAAACATCACCGGGTCGGGGCGGCGCACCGCGATGCGGCCTTCGGCGCCGGGCGGCAGCGGCGCACCGTTCGCATCGACGATCGCGACCGCATGACCGGGCACCGCCTTGCCGATCGCGCCGGGCTTTGCGTCGAACAGCGCCGCGCACGACGACAGCACCATGTTGCACTCGGTCTGCCCGTAGAACTCGTTGATCGTCACGCCGAGCGCGTCGCGGCCCCACGCCGTCAGTTCGGTGCCAAGCGATTCGCCGCCGCTCGCGACCGATTTCAGCGACAGCGCGTAGCGTTCGCGCGGCGCCGCGACGGCGCGCATCAGCTTCAGCGCGGTGGGCAGCAGGAACGCATGGGTGACGCCGTGCCGCGCCATCAGCGCGAACGCCGCGTCGCCGTCGAATTTCTCGAAGCGGCGCGCGAGCACCGGCACGCCGTGATGCCATGACGGCAGCAGCACGTCGAGCAGCCCGCCGATCCATGCCCAGTCGGCCGGCGTCCAGAACAGACGTGCGCCGCGCGGGAAGCACTGCTGCGACATCTCGACGCCCGGCAGGTGGCCGAGCAGCACGCGATGCGCGTGCAGCGCGCCTTTCGGCTTGCCGGTCGTGCCGGACGTATAGATGATCACGGCGGGATCGTCGGCGGCCGTATCCACTGGCACGAAATCCGGCGCTTCGGCGGCGAGCGCCGGGTCGTAGCGCAGCACGCCCGGCGCATCGGGCGCATCGTCGCCGATGCAGTAGACGGTATGCAGCGCCGGCAGTTTCGCGCGCAGCGGCGCGATCTTCGCGTAGCCGGCCGCGTCGGTGACGAGCGCGGCGGCCTCGCTGTTCGCGAGCCGGTACTCGAGCGCATCCACGCCGAACAGCGTGAAGAGCGGTACCGCGATCGCGCCGAACTTGTACGCGGCGAGGTGTGCGATCGCCGTTTCCGGGCCTTGCGCGAGAAAGATGGCGATCCGGTCGCCGCGCCGCAGGCCGGCACGCGCAAAGCTGTTCGCGAGCCGGTTAGAAGCATTCCTCAGGTCGTCGAACGTGACGCGGAAAACGTCGCCTTGCGTCGTTTCGTGGATCAGCGCGAGGCGTCCGCTGCCGTCTGCCCATTTGTCGCACACGTCCACCCCGATGTTGTAGCGTGCCGGAATGTCCCACTGGAAGCGGGAGAGGAGCTGGTCGTAGCAGTCGGCGGCGGGCAGCATCGGGTGGTCTCCTGGTGTCGAGCGTGGCGTCGGGTAAACGGCTTACATCAGGAATTCACGCAGACGAATCCACAATGGTGTTTCCTGATAGGGAATGTTCGGACTCGTCCAATTGGCGAGGCTCAGTGCACGATTCCACAATGACGCATAAGATCAAGACAAAACAGTGGTGTGACCATGGATTTGCTTCTGATAGCTGCGGGGTTCAGCCTGATTGGAATCGGGGTGCTGGTGGCGTTTGCTCGTCACGTCGATCCGTTGTCCGGCCGTTTCACCGGACGTCTGCGCAAGCGCTGACTCGATTTTTCCGTTTTCGACGCGACGGCACGCGATGCGCGCCGTCGCCGCGTGTCGTCTGTCGTGCGCTCAGCGCGCCGGCAGGTAGCGTGACGGATCGATCGAGCGGCCGCCATAGCGCAGCTCGAAATGCAGCGCGACGCGATCGCTGTCGCTGTTGCCCATCTCCGCGATCGATTGCCCCTGCGTGACCGACTGGCCTTCCTTCACCAGCAGCGCGCGGTTGTGCGCGTAGGCCGTCAGGTAATCGGCGTTGTGCTTCAGGATGATCAGGTTGCCGTAGCCGCGCAGGCCGTTACCGGCGTAGACCACGACACCCGGCGCGGCTGCGACCACCGGCGTGCCCGGCGAATTCGCGATGTCGATGCCCTTCGATTTCGAGCCGTCGAACGTGCGCACCACGTTGCCGGCCGCCGGCCAGATCAGCGCGATGCTCGTGGCCGGCTTCACGGCCGATTCGATCGGCGCGGAAGGTGCCGGGCGCGCACGGCCCGCGCTGCCGGTGCCGGTGGTCGACGGCGTCGACGCGGTGGTTGTGCCGGGCGGCGGTGCGACGCGCAGCACCTGGCCCACCTCGATCGCGTCGGGGTTCGTCATCTGGTTCCAGCGCACGATGTTCTGTACCGACGTGCGGTTTTCGCGCGCGATCTTGTACAGCGTGTCGCCACGCTCGACGCGATAGAACCCGGGGCCGACGGGCGCGGAGCCGCACGCGACGAGCAAGGCGGCGCAGGCGGCTGCGAAGAGTCGCTTCGTTGTTGTTCCGAACATTGAACCTCGCAAAACCCCGCCGCGCGTGACGCGGCAGGCAACACAAAACGTCAGATTTTAACGGGTTCGACCCGCGCACCGCAGTTTCGGTGGCGGGTGCGGCTGCCGCGCCCCGGTTCGGCGCGTGTCGAATCAGCCGGCGAGCGGCGCGACGCGGATCCGCAGCGTGGCCGTTTCGGTCGCGCCTGGCGAGAGCATGCGCAGCCCGCGGCCGTTGTGGATCGCATCGGGCAGGCCGAGCCACGGTTCGACGCAATAGAAATCCGAATCCGGCTTTTCGGTCCACGTCGTGACTGCGTACCACGGGATCGAGCCCGGCACGTCGAGCGCGATCTCGATCGTGCGGCGGCGGCCCGGCATCACGATGCGCACCGGCGCTAACGGCTGGCCGTCGAGGCAGTGGAATCGATCGAGGATGTCCGGATCGTCGAGGCGGTAATGGGCCTGGCCCGGTTCGGGCGGGCTGATCGAGCCGTCCGCGCGCTGTTGGCAACGGTGCGTCGGCGGCAGTTCGAGGACGGTGTCGGCCCGCTCGCCGTGCGGCAGCGCGAAATAGAAATGGTGGCCGGCGTAATAGGGCAGCGGCGTGTCGCCGCGATTGGTCGTCGTCAGCGCCACGTCCAGCGTATGCGCGTCGGCCAGCCGGTAGGTCGTTTCGAAGCGGAAATCGAACGGGTAGCTCGCGCGCAGCGCGTCGTTCGCGTCGAGCGTCATCGACAGCGCGGCGCCGTCGGCCGACGGGTGCGCGTCGAACGGCAGATCGCGCGCGAAACCGTGCATCGGCAGATCGCGGACGACACCGGCCGCATCGCGCCAGCGGCCGATTTCGCCGTCGACGCGGTGGCGGCCGAGGAACGGGAACAGTAGCGGATTGCCGCCGCGCACGCGTGCGAGATTGCTCCAGTCGGCGGTTTCCGGCCAGAAGATCACCGGTTCGCCATCGACGTGCCAGGACAGCAGGCGGCCGCCGAATTGCGGGGCGACCCGGACGAGCGACGGGCCGGCGTGAAGTTCGTGAATGTCGTGTTGCTGGAAGATCGGCATGGCGAATCGGGATTGGACGGGTGACGGGAGCAACGGGCGTTCCATTATCGGGCCGCCGCCGGTCGGGGAAAACCCTTCTGGGGAAATTGCGAGTTTTTAACACTGTCGACCGCCGGGATAATGCCTCTAAACCGGTGATGTTGCCGGGTCATGACACTTCGTGGAGGGGGCCATGGATCTGGCAATGGCAATGGGAATCGCACTGTTCGGCATGTTTACCGGTAGCACGGTATTATTTTTCTATCAGCTCGGCCGCTGACGGCAATTTCTGCCGAAGTCGACAGGCCCGCCATGCAAATGGCGGGCTTTTTGCTTTCTGCTCGCTTACAAATTGCAAGTGTTTGTGTGCATCGCCGCAATATCCTGCCAAATGCCTTGGCGCAGTAATCCTGGCTCGGCATAATCGGGGCGCGTTTTTCAGGACGCGCATCGCGTCGTCCGCCTTCCTTCCCGCTTATCTTCACTAAAAGGACCGACGCGTGAGCCTCTGGTTTCTGGTATTCCTGAGCGTCCTGCAGGGCGTCACCGAACTCTTCCCCGTCAGCAGCCTTGGCCACACGCTGCTCGTGCCGGCGCTGTTCGGCATGCACATCGACAAGCACGCGCCGCAACTGCTGCCCTTCCTCGTCGCGCTCCACCTCGGCACCGCGCTGGCGCTGCTGTGGTATTTCCGCGCGCGCTGGATCGCGCTGATCGGCGGGTTCTTCGCGCAGCTCGGCGGCCGCAAGAACGACGACGGCCACCTGATGTGGGCGCTGATCATCGGCACGATCCCGACCGGCATCGTCGGACTGCTGCTCGAGAAGCGCATCGAGCGCGTGTTTCACGATCTGCGGATCGTCGCGATCGCGCTGATCGTCAACGGGGTGTTGCTGTGGGTCGGCGATCGCATCCAGCGCAGCCGCGCGCATCAGCCGCCCGAGAAGATGACCTTCAAGCAGGCGTTCTTCGTGGGCCTCGCGCAGATCGGCGCGCTGATTCCGGGCTTCTCCCGCAGCGGGCTGACGATGATCGCCGGCAACGTGGCCGGGCTGACGGCGGAGAAGGCGGCGGAATTCTCGTTCCTGCTCGGCACGCCGATCATCTTTGCCGCGGGCGTGCTCGAATTGCCGAAGCTGTTCCATGCGCGCGACCAGCTCGCCGATGCGCTGCTCGGTGGCGTGCTGACGGCGATCGCCGCGTACCTGAGCGTGCGGTTCCTGATGCGCTATTT
The DNA here is from genome assembly GCF_001729305.1 of Burkholderia sp. A2. Lineage (NCBI taxonomy): Bacteria > Pseudomonadati > Pseudomonadota > Betaproteobacteria > Burkholderiales > Burkholderiaceae > Burkholderia > Burkholderia sp. A2. The sequence goes on from NZ_LZXX01000057.1 coordinate 148,051, forward strand.
CGAAGGGCGCGGCCGGCTCGCGTCGTTCGGCCTGTATTGCGTGATCGCCGGCGTGTTCTGCCTCGGCTGGTTCATGCTGCATCCGCAGCCGGTTTGATGCCGCGGGCGCTGGTCTCGCGTGATCTGGTGCGATGATCGGGTATAATTTCGGGCTCGGCTTCTTGCCGGGCCCGTTTTGGTTTCGGGGTTTGAGTTCTTATGGGGTAGTGGGCGGTGTTGCTGCTTCTCCGTGACTCGAAAGCCCGAGGCCGAATGCGGTCCGCGTCACGCCGTGTCTTTTCTCACCGACCGCCCTTAGCTCAGTTGGATAGAGCAACGGCCTTCTAAGCCGTAGGTCACACGTTCGAATCGTGTAGGGCGGGCCAGAACTCTTCGCTTATTCAGGCACTTAGTCACGCGAGCGACTGCTGTTAAGTTGGCTCCATTCGCTGTTCGGCGTGAACCGAGTGTGAATGAATTCTACCCGATGACCGCCCGATACTTTGCCGAAGGCCGCGTCATCATCTGTTGAGCGCTTGCGTTAGCAATGTTCCTCCAACGCCCAGCACTGCGCCTATGACGGCCGCTATCAAATTAGCGAGGATGTCATCACGCTTCCGCTGCCAGAACGATTTCCGGGCGTCACGTCGGATGCCATAAAACACAGTGTCCCGTCTTGGGCCTGGCCTAAATACGGCTATGCACATCGCAAGACCGATACCGGCTAGGCAGGCGACGGGTACCACTTGCCACGATTTTCTCCCCGAGGAATGCGAAGAGTTCCTCCGCATTGTCAAACTCATTGCTCCCACTGGTCATCTTGGGCGGGGCACCATCAATGCCTGTCTCGGACCTACAAGAACGCCGCGACGAAACTTGAATGGGCATGCGCACGGTCATCACTGGTCGGCAGTGCCGGGAGCAATCGTTGCGGGGAGGTGGTGCCGTGTGTGTGCGTACGACGGCCGGAAGCTAGGGTTGAAGCTGATGCGAACAATCCAAGGGAGCGCGGCGGTCGATGCGTCTCGACGGAGTATGTGAACGCCAGCACGAGGCTTGAGTGGGAATGCCATATCGGGCATCGTTGGTTCGCGACGCCGAATACGATCCGAAACGGGCACTGCACTGGTGTCGACTGTGCGCCTATCTAGAGATGACGACAAATCCGACGACCATTCGCAAGCGCGGCCACTTACCGACCAAGGTCTGATAGCGCACCAGGCGGACAGTCTGGCGTCCAGGTGAGGATGTTTTAGAATTTAGCAGGCTGATACGATCAGCATAGAGCACCCGAATAATTGTAGGGAATGTAAACGAGGGCGTTATGTTTAAGGGCATCAGTGCCATTGTGATTGGGGTGGGCCTTCTTGTCGCTGCTGCAATCAGCGCACAGTCGACTAGAGAGTTTCTTCGAACGTCGATTGTGGTGCCGGGCCTCGTCGTTAAGCTCAACGCTGGCGGATACCATCCCGAGATTCAATTCACCACCAAGACCGGGCAGCAGATTTCGTATCCGCAAGGCGGGATTGTCACGAAAGTGGAGCTTGGTCAGCGAGTTGAGGTGCGATACCAGGCCGACGATCCTGATGGCAGCGCAACGATGAATGTCTTCGCCGCGATCTGGGATTCGACGATTGTTTTTGCCTTCATGGGTGCGGTTGCAATCGTGTGCGGGATTATGAATCTGCCGTCACGGACATAACGAGAAGCAGAAGAGAGAGGGCGTATGTCGTATCTTCGGAAGAGCAAGTGGAAATATGACACTGGCGCGGGCGGTGGGGTGAGCGTTGACATCGTAGTTGCGACGGGGGGGAATATCGTTCTCACTGATCCTCAGAAGCATTTGCAAAGCTTCTACTACGGTGGTGTAGGTATTGGCTATGGTTGGGGTGCGAAGATTCCGAAAATCAAGTTGCCGAGATTCACAATTCCCGAGTTGAAATTGCCAAGCTTCGGTAGCCACGACGCAAGTGCCGCTGGTTCGACGTATGATTTCCCGAGTCATGGAACCGTTTACATGACAAGTGCATTTAAGGGCAGCGAGCTTGCGCGATCGGATTTACAAGGCGGAACCGTCTATCTTGATGGCTACGGCGGGGCAGTTGTCGCGCAGGGCGGGACGGTCATGCTGTTGGGCATCAATCCGGCATTGCTTGCGTTGGGCCTGACGAGCCCAGCCATGTCGATGATTCTGGCAGAGGCCATAGCGGATGCTCCGGCGCTGCTCTTCATGCATGGTCTAACGGCTGGCTTTCAGGCCGGTTTTGGTGGCGGTATTCTGGCTGGCTATCTCCACTGACCTATACCAGCGGTTGTGTCCCAGCGCGTGGAGCGCACCGCAAAAGCTCCTTGCCGCTCTCGGCCGATAACACGACGAGCTGAACGTAGCTGTTTGACTGAGCGTACGGGCCGAAGAATCGGTCCATGACAGCCGAGAACCGATGCAGGCTGACATCTCGTGTCGCAGCCTCGGAGAACGAAAGCAGGATCTCCACACCGCGAACAAATGACGGGAAATGATTGTCGAGAGGCATCCACCTGAGCGCCGGTTTGTAGTCGAGGGATGCGATCGCGTCGATGCAACGTTGGGCAACCACGCTGGAACGCGGAGCATGGAAACGGAGAAACTCCTTCAGCGCGGGTAATCCGGTCCGCGTCAGGTCGAGCGGATGCGGCGCCAATGCCGACAGGACGCGCCAAAGTGCACCGCCACGCGGCAAGGCAGCCGGCAAGGTGGGGCGGGAGAGCAGCATGATCGGACACGCCAATGCCGAACCCTCGTACAGAAGATCGCTATCCGGAGCACCGATCGGCAACCGGGACGGCATTGCTCCGTTGGTTGCGAGGACATCGACATCGACCTGAGGGTGTCGTGGATGAGCGGTTTGACCCTTTAAGTCGACCAACGCCAGTTGCGATTCCGCCAGGGCGCCGTCCGACATGGCTTCCGGATCTCGGCAGGCCAGCCAATAGATGGCGGACGAATTCATGGGCCGCGCGTGACTGAATGCACGATACGGCCACACCTGCGTGCGCGGTGCCGCGTGTGAAGCGATGGCGGCCTTGTCTTCGTTCGACTTCGTACGCTCGCCCAGATACACGGCTTCAACCGAGTAGACGCTCAGCGGAATGCCGGTTGCCAACGGGGTCGGCGTGATCGGATAGGTGGCATCGTGACTGGTTAGCTGGATAGGCGTTGCCGCGCGTTCGAACAGGTTGACGACCGGTGTGCAAAACAATCGGAACGTGCTGATGTTCAGCGTTGCCAAGATCTGAGCGGCGCCGGAATCATGGGCGGTGCCTTGCACGGCGATGTGAAGCGTCAGTCGTCGAGCTGCTTCGGCACGCGCGGCGCGACGCATTCGACCCAGGTCGATGTCGACGAAATCAAACTTCTCGGGGAAGGCAAAATACTCGATCAGATGCCTGAACGATTGTGCGCTTGTATCGTCTTCGTTCGGCAACAATCGCTCGCCATCGGCAAATCCGGCCGGCTCAATGGGGACTTTCGACAAGCGGGTCCAGCGTCCGCTTTCGTCCACCTCCACGTAGGCGGCCGATGCACGAAGCAACAGCGTATCGGAAAGCGCGGCGACGAGCGGCCGCTCTCCGGACAGATGTACCCGCACTGGCGCGGACGGAATGGCGTCATCGAACGCTTGCGACGCGGATTCACTTGTAAAGGTAATCGAAATGATCCCCGTCACTTCTGCCGGGATGCGCGCTGCTGCTGGCGCAAGCGTCGCTGGTGAATAGCGTGCCGAGTGAATGCGCAATGGCGACAACGTGACGTCGTAGACTGTACGAAAGCGGCACGGCGCAGCATTGGCGTCCAGCATCGTGCCGCACGCTATCGTCAGCGGTTCGGTAAGCTGACCGAACAGAACCGATGGGTCGAACGAGGCAACCGCGCATGACGGAACCGTGCGCAGATACTGCGGATAGGCAATTTCGAGAAGTGCCTCGGTGAATTGCGGGTAATCGTCATCAAGCTTCGCATCGACACGAGCGGCTAGCAGCGCGAACGTCTGTACCATTCGGTCGACGTGCAGGTCTTCGACGTGGCCGCCAGACATGCCGAGGCGTGCTGCAATCTTCGGAAAGCGTCGAGTAAAGTCCGCCAGACTGTGTGCGAGCAGTCCGATTTCACGTTCGTAATGTGACAGCAGGTGGTCCATTTGCTGAAAATATTCAATAATCCGCGATAATCGGTCCCCGTTTTCCGGAGCCAACATCTAGTCCAAATGGCGCGCGGACATATTAGAATGGCCGCGCCGACAAAAAGCTGCCCCTCTGCTGAGAGATTCCGAGGCTAAATATGCAAATGTCCGAAATTGCGAGCTTCTTCCAGCTCCAGAGCAATCGCCTGTTTACGATTGAAACGCCTTTGAAAGGTCGATCGGATCTCGTACTCGTCGATTTCCATTGTACCGAGGGGTTATCTCAGAATTTTGAGATGCGTGTCCGGCTCGCGTCGCAGGACAAGAATATCGAGCTGAAGAAGTTGATCGGCCAACCTGTGACAATCACGTTGCAGTTGACCGATGCGCTCGCCAGCTCCGAAGAGCGTTACTTCCACGGATACGTCGCAGCGTTTTCGCATCTGGATACCGATGGCGGTTTTGCGATGTACAGCGCAACGATCCTGCCGTGGCTCTGGATGCTCTCTCGCCGGCAGGACATTCGGATCTTTCAGGAAGAGAACACAGAGGCGATTCTCTCGCGTGTGTTTCGAGAATACGGCAAGCTCGCGTCGTTCGAGTTCCGGCTCTCGAAGGGAACGCAGAATCGTAGCTATTGCACGCAGTACCGTGAGACGGATCTTGCTTTCGTCGAGCGACTGATGCGCGAGGACGGCCTGTTCTATTACTTCGAGCATGCGAAGGATGGGCACAAGCTGATCATCTCCGATAACTCGGTGACCGCAAAGCCGATCGACGGGCGCAGTCCATCGCTGCAATACAACCAGGGCGAGGCGATGGACAATCTTGCCGTCATCACGTCATTTCAAGCGCAGCGTCAGCTTGCACCGGACACGGTCGGACTGAAAACTTTCGACTACAAGATTCCCCATGCTCGGCGATTCGTGTCGGGTGGAACGGAAGTCAATCAAGGCGACGTACCGTCCTACGAGATCTACGACTACCTCGGCGAGCATGGTTTCGCTGACAGCGATCGAGGTGAAGAGCTCACGCGCTTCCGGACGGAAGCGCTGGCTGCGCACAGCAAGACGTTCGTCGGGGTAACGACGGGTCGTCGGATGATGCCGTGCCGATACTTCGAGCTGGACGACCACTACGATCACGCCAGCACCAAACAGGAAGACCGGCAATTCCTGTTGCTGACTGTGTCACACACCGGCACGAACAACTATGAGCCTGGTGAGGGGAGTTCGGCGTATTCGTGCAGCTTCACCTGCATTCGCAAGAAAATTCCGTACCGTCCGGCATTCGAAGGGGAGCGTCCGACGATCGTCGGGCCGCAGACGGCGATCGTCGTGGGCCCGAAAGGCGAGGAGATTTATACGGATAGTCTCGGTCGGGTGAAGGTGCAGTTCCACTGGGATCGTCTCGGCAAACGCGACCAAGGGAGTTCCTGCTGGGTGCGCGTGAGCCAGCCGTGGGCGGGTAGCGGTTTCGGGATGATTCAGATTCCGCGAATCGGGGATGAGGTGGTCGTGAGCTTCCTGGACGGAAATCCGGACCGTCCCCTTGTGACGTCGCGCGTTTACAACTCCCAGAACATGCCGCCGTGGGCGTTGCCAGCCAACGCGACACAGAGCGGGATTCTGACGCGTTCGACCAAGACCGGTAACGTCAATACGGCCAATGCGATTCGCTTCGAGGACAAGAAGGGTGAGGAAGAGGTCTGGCTACACGCCGAGAAGGACCAGCGCATCGAGGTCGAGCACGATGAATCGCATTGGGTTGGCAACGATCGCACCAAGAACATCGATCACGATGAGACGGTACACGTCGGCCACGATCGTACGGAAACCGTCGACAACAACGAGACGATTCACATTGGGGTGGATCGCACCGAGACCGTTGGCAACAACGAGACGCTGACGGTCGGCGGCAATCGGAACGAGACGATCGAGGGGATGGAGAATCTCTTGATTGCACTGACGTCGACGGAGACGGTGGGGCTGGCGAAAGCACTGACCGTTGGCGGCGCGTATACGGTGACGGTAGCGGGCGCGATCAACACCGCGGCCGGGCTTGCCAGCGCCGAGGAAGTGGGGCTGTCGAAAACCACGATGGTGGGCAAGACCTATACGGTTACTGCGGGCGATCGCATTGAACTGCGAACCGGTAAAGCGTCGATCGTTCTCGAAAGCAGCGGACACATCACCATTAGCGGGACGAGCATTGACATTCTCGGTTCCGACGCGGTGAAGGTCGACGGCAAGACCGTCGATCTGAACTAAGTGCTACGACGATGGAGTTCCGTAACCTCACGCCCTTGCATGCGATGGCGTTCAATGCCGTCGACGTGCCGGGCAACGAAATCCACGTGGTGGCGCTCAAGGCGGCGTATCGGCTTGAGCCGGCGCAATCGTTCGACCCCGATGGCGATACACATCGTTGCGTGTTGCTGAGCGGTGACAACGCCGTCCCGTTGGCGATGGCAGACGAATACGAAGGCGAAACGGGTAAGAGCAGCGTGAAATGGGAAAGCGATCTCGCGCCGTTCAAACCGAAGTGTGATGTCCTGGTTCGAGCGACAGCACACGCCCCGCATGGCACGCCTGCGGCATCGTGGCCCGCTCGCGTACGCGTATTCGACGCCGGGACGATGGTCATCGACAAAGGACTGCGCGTCACGGGACCGCGCTCATTTACGAAGGGCTGGCGCGGGTGGAAGCTCGGTGAGCCTGAACCGACACGAGCTGTTCCGGTGCGCTGGGAGCAGGCATACGGCGGCACGAGCCGCGTCGCCCTTGCGCAGAGCGCAAAGGGGACGAGCGCGGATCTTGAACTGAACGAAGTCTGCTTCACCAACCCGCTGGGCCGTGGTTGGGTCGAGAAGCGCTTCCTCGATCGGGCGACCCATAAGTCGGTCGTCGCTTCGTTGTGTGCATCATCGATTCCAGGACCGTTACCGAAGATTGCCGAAATTGCGGCGCCGCAGATAGAAGCATGGGACATTCCGATAACCAGTCTCGACGTTGCCGAGCACTCCGCTTCGGGGCTGGATGCCAAGCAGATGAAAGAGGTCGTAGCCCGCTATGCGACGACGCCTGTCGGATTGGGTGTTGTCGGTCGCGCCTGGACACCCCGTTTGCAGTTTGCCGGGACTTACGACGAGACTTGGCATAAGACAAGATGGCCGTACCATCCGGTGGATCATGACTTCCACTATTGGAACGGTGCGCCGGCAGATCAGCAGATCGAATGGCCTGCGCCGGGACTCGCCTTCGAGCTTGCCAATCTCGCGCTGCCGGAGCACACGCGTGCAGGCTTTTTGCGTGCGAGGCTTCCGGGGCATCGCGCCCTTGTGGCGCTTCGCTTCAAGAGCGGGGAAATCGTGCCACTCGAGATGAAGCTCGACACACTTTTGATCGATACCGAGGAAATGCGCGTATCGGCTACATGGCGGGCGGTTTTTCCGTTGCAGCCGGCGGTGCGTGTGTGCGAGGCACGTTTCGAACTCGATCGGCATGCGCCTCTGCTGCGAATGGCTGTCCCGAAAACAACCAGCGAACCGGAGGACGCGTGGCAGACAACGTAATGGCTCGCAAGGATGGCCAGTGGACCATCGTGTCGATGATGCCGGACGTATGCAAAACCCCCATGGGGAGTAGCACGCCGCCCGTACCTTATCCTGTCACAGCGAGCCTTGGCGACAGTCAGATGACGTCGAAGACGGTCTTTGCGAACGGCAATCCGATCGTGCGGTTCGATTCGAGTTTCGCGCCGGATACGATCGGCGATCAGGCCGGTGTGGCACATGGAGTCGAAAGCGGAACCGTTGGCGCCAAGTGCTGGCCTATCGACCATAGCAAGACCGTTCGGGTCGAGAGCAAGATGGTCGTGCGTCACAGCGATCAGTTCTGGATGAACGGCAATTACGTCGGAAAGGAAGCAAAGGCTGCCCGATGGCGAGGTCGGAAGGCCCAGATTGCCGAGGCACGGGAGAAAGCTGCTTCGATGCCGCCGGGACCGGAGCGGAGCAAACTCGAAGCGGCGGCAAATCGCTTCGAGCAAAACAATACGGCCGTCGAAAAGGCGCGCTTGGCTGAGAACGTTTACCACCCGGGGCAGGCGGCCCCAGAGGGATGGACGAACGTCAGCAGCGACCCTGCGAAACTGGCTCAGTTCAAGTTGAAGCCCAACGATTTTTCGATACCGGGGACAAACTTTCGTGCGCAGGTCTACGAGCCCGATCCGGCAGTTTTCGGAAACGACTTCAAGACGCAGGTGGTTTTTCAGGGAACAGACAAGTACAAATGGTCCGACTGGGCCAATAACATCGCTCAAGGAGCCAATAAGAACTCAGCCTATTACGATCGTGCAGTCAAGATCGGGCGGGCGCTTGAGAAGAGTGGAACCGATGTGGACATTGTGGGGCATTCGCTCGGTGGCGGCATGGGCTCTGCCGCATCGCGCGCAAGTGGCTTGGCTGCGACCACGTTCAACGCAGCGGGCCTCAATCCGGCGACGGTAGCGCGCTATGGCGGGACACCGGTGGCATCCGATATTCAGGCGTACCGCGTGGAAGGGGAGATCCTGACGAAGGTTCAGGAAGGCAGTCACGGCATGATGCCTACAGCTGTAGGCACGCCGCACATCCTTCCGGGAACGGGTGGTGCGGTCGCACGCCATGGCATGAATCAGGTCATCGATGGCATCGAAGCACAAAAAACAGCCGATCAGGCGACGATCGTTCAGGAGACGCGTCCTTGAGGACCAATACGACAACTTCGCCGGCCCGAAGCGTGAGGCACACGGCGCGGTGGCGGTGGATGGCTCTAGCCGCTGTCTCTGCACTAACAATCATCGTAAGTGGATGCAATATGAGCGCGAACTCACCCAGCAAGTATTTTGACGGCAGCTATCTGTCTGCTGCCAAGGCGATCAGCGATGGCGACGTTGCTCAACTGAAATCGGCGTTGTCCGGGATCGACGTGAACAAGCCCGGGCGACAAGAGATGACGTTGCTTTGGTTTGCCATCTCGACCAAGAATTTCCCCGCCATCAGCGAACTGATTGCGCATGGCTCAAAGCCGGACGCTCAAATTGTGGAGGGGCTGGGCAGCGCGATGTACTTCGCGATCACCAATGAAGATACTCGGTACCTGAAGGCCATGCTCGACGGCGGCTTGTCGCCGGATACGGTCGATAGCGATGGCACGAGTCTGTTGCAGCGGGCGATGGAAGGCAACGGCGCGATGGAGCGAGTAAAGCTGCTCATCGAACATCACGCAAACATCAATCATCGCGACAGCATTGGCGGGACCGCACTGGATTCCGCGCTCGACGTCGCCAAGCCGGACATTGCGATTTTTCTCGTTGAGCATGGTGCCGATGTCAACGCCCATACGACGAACGGCGTGAGCGTGGCCTACTCCGTGCAGAAAGACATCGACGCACTGCAACCGGAGGCCAAGCAGGCCACGGTCACCGACATCTCGTTGGATAAGGATGGGCAACCGGTCAGAACGACACAGACGCCTCCCGCACCAGGGTTGTCGCCCGAGGGCAAGGAGCGCTTGGAAAAATTCGAGCGTCTGCGCGCGCTGATGATTGCGAAGGGAGCGAAGTTTCCGCCCGACCCGCCGGCGAAGGTTCGAGAACAGATGAGCAAAAAATAAGTCGGGGAGCGTACTGTGGGTGACAAGGGCAATACTGTCGGCAGATTGTACGGTCAGGCGTCGATGTCGAGCGCCCCTGCGTCTTCAGCCAATCCGCCGGTGAAAGCGGAAACACCAGAAGAGGAGGGTTGGTTCTCCAAATGGTGGGGCAATACGAAGCACGAGCTGAGTGAGGCCGCAGATCATCCATGGGAGGCGACGAAGGGCGCTGTTAAAGGGATTGCCAATATACCGTCCGATATTGGCGAGTTGCTGATCAAAGGCAGTACGCTCCAAACCGCAGGGCAAATGGAGCAGGCTGCGGCTATGCAAAGTGTGTTTGGGCAAACGCAGTCTGCTGAGGCGCTGATGCAGGGGGCGCAGGAAGTCAAGGCGAGTGCCGGCTCTATCGAGCTACCCAAGTTCCAGATGAGCAATGCGGCCCAGGCCGGCGGCGACAAGATTGCGACGGCGGCGTCACTTCTTGCTGGAGGAGCCGGGCTGGCCAAGGGCGGAGTCAGAGGTATGGCGGCTCTGGGTAAGGTTGGTGCTGCTGAAGGAGCTGAACTGACTAAGACCGCTTCGGCCGCTGGGAAGGTGCTTAAGACTGAAGGCGCTGTTGCTGAAGGCGCAAAGGCTGCCGACGCACCCACGGCGGTCGGCAAGGCGACTGGTGCAACTGAAGGTGCCGGTGCCGGAGATGCAGTCGGGGATGGAGCAAAAGTACTCAGGCGACGTAAGTCACTGCGCGAACGGTACCTCGGGCGTACCCCAGGCAAGAATTCACGGACGGGCAAGGAAGTGCAGGCGCGGCTCGAAAAGGAAGGCAGGCTACGCGAAGATCCGTTCACTGGAGAGAAAGAGTTTGAGTACAAGGGCAACTGGTATCCGCTTAAAGATGCTGATATGGCGCACCAAACGGACGCGGTTACCTGGTGGAACAATGTTGGGCGAGAGTATGGGGCGAAAGCTCCAGAGGTTCGTGCATGGATGCTCGACTCCAAGAATTACGATTTGCAACCATACTGGGTCAACAGATCCCTTGGTGCTAAACTGGGCGAACGTTATCTACCCCCATTGAAGTAAGGTGCATATGGCCATGAAGCTACCAGAGGAACTCACTAAAGACGTATACGCTTACGGTGCGGCGGGTCGGGAAGCTTGGAAGAAGGGAGACATCGCTGAAGCCGAGGTAAATTTCACAAAGGCGTGGGAGATCTTGCCCGAGCCTAGAGAGCAATACGACCTCGCGCAGTCGATGACACGTGGATTCGTCGTTTTTTATCGCGATACTAAACAGTTTGATAAGGCTGTTCACTGGCTGGCAGAAATGAAAAAGGCGTACGGTTCTGGAACCGGTCCGGATCTGACAATCGGCTTTCTTAGCGGAACGGTGTATTTTGAAGCCGGAGATCTAGATAAATCCGCGGAATTTTTTGTGCCGCTGTATGAACAATTTGGAAACAGACCGTTTTCCGGTGAGGATAAGAAGTATCTCGAATTCGCGAAGCGTGCGTCGAAGGGAAGCAAGTAAAAATGACTAGGCTTCCCAAAAAAATCCAAGATGAGTTAGATGCTCTCTCGGAGCAGGGTAATGTCTTGTGTGATGCATCGAAGTTCGATGAGGCGATTCAGCGATGGAGTGCAGCTCTCGAGTTGCTTCCCGAACCGCGGGTTGATTGGGAAGCATACACGTGGCTCTGCGCATCGATCGGTGATGCGCAATATCAGCTCGAAGAGTTTGAGGCAGCGCGACAGAGTTTCTTTGATGCGCTCAATGGCCCCGGCGGACAGGAGAACCCCTTTGTTCACTATCGATTGGGGCAAAGTCAGGTCAGTCTCGGAGACGAGGAGCACGGAGTCGCCAGTTTACTAAAGGCGTACATGCTCGATGGCGAAGAGATTTTCGACGAGGACGACGAGGGCGAAAAGTATTTACAGATGTTGCGTGATAGAAAGCTTGTCGGTTGATCATCCATCAGACCTTGCACTGCGTGAACTTTGGGGTAGTCCGCGATAAGGGTTACAGGCGCTTGTAATTGGAAGGAAGTTGTCGCGAGCGGCGCGACTGGGATGGGCTCGTGGCGAAGTCATTCGATGTGTCACAAGCGTAGTGGGAGCGGCTGGCGTTCTTGAGGCTGCGCGCCTATTTCACCGGCGGGCTGCGACGCTCCGACATCGGAGCGCGTTGCGGCACCATAGTGGCGATTTCGCGCGACTTAGAGAGCGGTCAGGACATTGTGCCAAAGAACCTTGATCGTGACTTGGCCAGCCGCTCTCACCGACCAGCCCACGACTTCAAGCCGCTCTTCAAATTCAACCCAATCGCGTGCTTGCGTCGCTATTGCAAGGCTTTCGCGAGGGCAAGGACCTCGGATTGACGGCCGCCGTGTCGAGCGAAGGCCTGGAGCAGCGCACCAACAAGCCGATTTCAAAGTGGGGCACCATCACGCGCGATGGGGTACGGTGCAGCGCAGCACGCGGTGTTGGCCGGATATGTGCTCAGGCGCTGGGCTGTCGACGGGAGTCCGGACTGTAGGTTCGATCCAGCGTCAGACCTTCGATGGTTGAAATATGCAGACGCTGTATGGCGTAGAGAGCGCGTCGCGTGCCGTAGAGCAGGCCGCTCGCGAGCCGCCAAATTGAATTGACCAAGAATAGAATTGACCAAGAATTGCACGGGGAAGAAGAACAAATGCCAAGCATGAATCTGAGTGAGCTTGCAGCGGAGTATTGGCACATCGGCGTGGTCGCGCTGGTCTTGGTCTGTCTATCGCTGGACTTTCTAGTCAGGTTTTTCATCCGGTCGTTTAAGCTGAGGCGCGATCTCGATGACGCTATCGAGGCGTTGCAGGCGATTCGTGGCGAGAAGAACGGGGAGCTTGTCGAACTCTCCGCGGTCGAGACCAAGGCGATGAAGTCCGAAGCTTTGTCCAACCCGTGGACCGAATATGCCAAGACGCTTCACAAGCAGCTTGGCGATGAGGACGAGCTGGGGCAGCAACGCATCAGGTGCTGGCGCTCGACAGCGCTGGCCGAGACTTTTTTCACGGATCAGGCAATCGTCGACAGTCGCTTGAAGACGGACTTCTTCAAGCATCTCCCCGGGGTGCTCACGGGCCTGGGGATCATCGGAACCTTCCTCGGCCTCATCAAGGGTCTCGTGCATTTCGATGTGAGCGTCGACCCGGCGGCGGCCCAAGCTCAGCTCCAAGGGTTGGTGAGTTCGGTGGGACATGCCTTCTATGTCTCGGCATTCGCCATCGGCCTAGCCATGTTGATTACTTGGATCGAGAAGACGATCGTCACGGTTTGTTATGGCCAAGTCGAGGACATTCGCGAACTGGTCGATAGCATGTTCAGGGGCGGGGCGGGAGAGGAATACCTGCAACAGCTCGCGAAGTCGTCCCAAGACGCGGCGACCCAAGCTCAGCAAATGCGCGACTCGCTGGTAGTCGATCTCAAAGAGATCCTCACGACGTTGACCGAACGGCAGATTGCGGCCCAAGCCCAGTACACAGGCCAGATGTCTGTCGACGTGGCCAAAGTCATTTCAGAATCGCTGGCCAGTCCCATGTCCGCGATGGCCGAGGCTGTCCAGAAGGTCAGCGGTAGTCAGGGAGACGCTGTCAACAAGCTGTTGACCGACGTGTTGGCGAGCTTCTCTGAGCAAATGCAGGAGATGTTTGGCGGCCAGATGCGCGGCATGAGCGATCTGTTGCAAAAGGCCAGTGAATCGATGCAGGCCACGGCGATTCAATTCGGACAGCTTGCGGCGAACATGGACGCCGCCGGTAACAATACGGTGGACTCGATGGGCGAGAAGCTCGCCCAAGCGCTCGATGCGATGGACGTCCGGCAGTCGGCGATGAACGCTCGGATGGGAGAATTCATCGAGCAGATTCGCTCGTTGGTCGCGCAGTCTCAGTCCGAGACCGGTGAAAAGCTACGAGAGGCGTTGGCGGCGGTCGGGACTCAGGTCGCGGGCGTGGTCGAGACGCTGCGAAAGCAGGCCGAGGAGGCCGCTGAGTCGCAAGGCCAACGCGCCCGGCGGTTCGAGGAGTCGACTGGCCAGGCGATCAACTCGCTCTCCGGCCAAGTTGAGCAACTGCTCTCGCAGTCCGTGGAGACCAACAAGTCCTTGCAGACGTCCGTGTCGGCTTTGGCCGGCGCGACAGACCGGGCGATGGCCAGCCTCAATTCGGGGGTGGAAACCCTCTATGTCGCAGCCAGCGACTTCGCGAAAGCCGGTTCAGGAGTGTCCGAAACGATGCGCTCGGCCTCCACGGCCACCGATTCGATCAAGACGGCCTCCGAGCAGCTCTCGACGGCCACCGACAACGCCAAGGGGATCTTCGCCGACTACGCACGCACGCGCGACACATTCGCCACGATGGTCGCGGAGCTGCGGCAGACCTTCGAGTCGGCCAAGAAGGATGCTGCAATGACTTCGGAACTCGTTGGTAAGATCCAGGCAGCGGCCCGCGAACTCGCAGCGGCCCAGCAGCAGTCAGAGGACTATCTCAAAGGCGTCACCGAGGTCCTCGTGGGTGCGCACGAATCCTTCCGCGACAACATTGACAGAACGCTGGGTGAGGGCAATCGCAAGTTCCAGTTTGAGCTATCGAACGCCGTCAACCTACTGTCCGGAGCGATCAAGAATTTGGGCGATGCGGTTGATGAGATTCCGGCCGGTCGAGGGCGATAAGCGATGTTTGGTCCGAAATCATCTAGGCGGCGCAATGGCAGGGACGAAGGGGAGAAGCCCTTCTGGATTTCCTTTTCCGATTTGATGACGGCGCTTATGGTGCTGTTCCTCGTGTCGATGGCAGTCGCCCTGATCGCCATCACGCAGAAGCAAAAGGTCATTGACGACACGATCGAATTGCGCAAGAAGACCATCGCACAATGCTTGACCGAAGTCGAAGATGTTACCAAGCGCCCCGAGTTCAAGGGAGTGACGGTGCACGGCAACTCGATCGACTTCGGCGCAGTCGTTCTGTTCGCCGATCAGCACCACTCGTTTGAGAGGTCGGCCGACGAGCGCTTTATTCGCAGCTTCGTCCCCGAGGTGTTGAAGGTGGCTCGCGCAAAGAGCTGCGAAACGTGGCTTAAGCGTGTTGTAGTCGAAGGCTTCGCCAGCCGTACCGGTAACTATCTCTACAATCTGAATCTAAGCTACCTGCGATCTCAGCGAGTCTTGTGCGCGTTGCTAAACACACAAGTTCCCGACGCGCTCTCCGAAGCCGATCGAAGGCAGATTCAGACGCTCTTCTTGGTCGGCGGCTCGTCCTTCAACACTGCATCCAACGATGGTCCGGCACGCATGCGACGGGTCGAGGTCAGGTTAGAGTTCCGCGATTTCGGATCGGCGGCTGAGCCGACGCCAGACATTCCACTTGATCCGGGCAAGTCTTGTCCGAACGACCTGCGATGAACGAAGCGCTGGAATTGCTGCGATCAGGCTTGGCCCGCTCGTTCACGCAAGCGGCGAAGAATCCCGACCTATGGCTAGACGCGAAATCGATGGAGCACGCGAAGGAGCGCGTGATTCGCGATCATGGCGGAGCGGCGATCAAGGTGGATAGCCGGACCATTTGGGCTTCGATCGAGGACTTCCGACGGCTTGGCCATGCCGCGAACTTCCGCGAGCTCAAACACGTTTGCCTAGGTGTTTCCGCTATGGATGCCAAGGGCTGGTGCATCCTCGCTGAGGAAAGATTGCGTGAGCAGGTAGGCAAACAGGTCGAGGAACAGGTGGCTATCCATCGCAAGCTGCGCTGTTTTCAAGCATTGCTCGCCTCTTACTTCTCGTTTGCGCTTGGAGCGTCCAATCTTGACCCAAAGGCGGTGAAGGGCTGGACGACACTTCGGACTTGGCTCCAACGTCAGCGGCAGCAATTGGCCATTGCCTTGGACCACGTTCCGCCTTGGTTCGAAGCTCTGGATCGACATTCTGAATTTCTGACTGGGCGGCCCTGTGACAAGTTCGTCCCTGACTTGATGCGCGGCGATGCGTCCTCGCTCGAAGAAGCGATGGACAGCCTAGGCATCGATCGCGATTCCTGGGTGATGGAGGCGGCCGTCTTTGCGCAGATGGAGGCAGCGGAGAAGCTTGACGATGTTCGTTTCAAGGCGGCACTACCTGATCTGCTGCGCATCGCAATGGGTGAGGCGGGCGCGAAGGTCGGCGAACGGCTGCGGATTCGCGGCATCGCGTTACTGGTTTCCCGATATGCGCGTTGCTCTGCAACGCCAGAGCACCCTGGGCTGCGCGACGCGGCAGTCGGCGTCATTGGTAACCCTTGGTTGCGCAGAGCGAGTTGGGATGCGCACGTCGTAGACGCGGTAAAGCAGCCCGACACGCGTGCGAGAGAGATGGTTTTCGGGTGGCTCAAAGGCCGGCTCATCCAGGATTTCTTTGAGTTGCTCAGCGCCGAAGATACTGGCGATACGCGGCGCCTCGTCTATTGGCTGCGTTTCGCGCCCTTCGTCGACGATATGTGGTTCGCTCTTGGCCCCACGGCGCAATACCGAAGCGATCGGCTATTCAGGGAGTTTCGTGAGCGTGCGAAAGGGCGGCTCCTAGACCTTGAAGGCGCGTCGGGCGACAACAACGCGTTCGTGATGAGGATTGGTGCTCATGTCGCCATTGAGTTTGGCGCCACGGGCCACGCGTTCTATCTGCTTCGTTGGGACGCCTTGCCGCCAGCCGTATCTAGGGCGCTGACTTCGGGTAAAGCGAAGGACTATGTGGTGCTCAGCCAACTGAAGCCGGAACTCCACGAATGGAAGCAGAGTCACCGGGATGCGCCTGTCGCTCTCAGAAGTTGGGAACAGAAGTTTGACGACGAACTCTTACCGCGATTGGGTGTGGCGCCGAAAGAGCGGCCGGTATGCGTACCTGATCTCGAAAAGCTGTTGGAAGGGCGTAATGTCACCGTGACGGATAACAGGGCCAAGGGGGGCGCGCTTCGGATTGGGCCAGATGACGAACTGGCCGGCGTAGCTCGTCAGCTTGCAGCCTTGGGTATGCAGCAGCCGCGGCGCGGCCGTGGTTGGATCAAGGAGTGAGGAGATGATCCGATTGTTCGGTTCGAGGCGAGTCGGCGAGCAAGCCGAAGTTCACCCCCGTTCGAAGATCAATGTGTCTTGGGGGCGCCATGGCGTAGCATTTATTCCGGGCCCTGCTGATGAGGCGTGGCTTGATGAACCCAGCGTGTTCGGCGCCGACTCCGAACTAGTGCTATTGCTTCGGCAGTTAGAGGAGGAGGGCTACATCGAGGTGCGGCCGTCCGGCGCGTCGATGGACTGGGAGTCCTATTATCGCCTTGAAGCAGTGGAAGGTTACTCCGCTTCGCTTCATCTGTTGAAGCTCCCCGCAAAGCGCGGCTGGCGCCCGATGTTGTCCAGCCGGGGCGGGCTCTCGGATGCAACTTTCGCCATCGGAATCTCGGGCTGGCGCGACCCGGCCGGCGCGCAGCCGAGCGGCAACGTGGAGATTCAGGGGGCGATCGTCTCTGCCGATGGCGAGCAATCGCTGCTCTCCGAGTCGGTATGGCGAGTGGTCCACGCCATTGCCGAGCGGCGCTCTCGTTCTGCGGAGGGATACAGCCCCGAAGACAACAAACGAGATTGGGCCAGAATCAGACGGCATGCCATCGACGCGAATGCTGATCTTGCCGATTTCCTCGCCAAGACAATCGTACTCACTCCCGAACGGATCGACATCCAAATGCGTAAGGGCGGTGAGGGCGCACAAGACATGGTGGAGATCATGCCCGGCTTCGACGGTGCTCCGAGTCGATGGCTGGAAGTCTTCGATAGATTCGAAGTAGTCCCGGAGCGCTACGAGATACCGAACGGCTCCGGTCTGGTGCACGTCTTGATGTCGGAGGACGCGCGCGCGGTCCTGTCGGAGATTCGGCGGATGCCTGGGCGTCGGGTGGCCGGCGCTCGCGCGGAGGCCTTCTTGCGCAACCCGTTTGCGACGCTTGGCCCCTCGGCCGCAGTCGCGATCGACCCGGACCAGTTCGAGCGAGCGCGAGAGGATGCAGGCATCGTTTTCGAACGGTTTTCCGCACGCGTCGTCGCGGACCAATCTGGCTATCCGTGCGACGTGGGCTTGCTCATTGAGCAGGTCTTCGAGGGCAAGCTGGTGGCGGAGGAGTCCAAGTTCGAGTCCGCCACCGAACTCGGATCGTTCATCGCAAAGATGGAACAGCGCTTCGCCACTGGAGCGCAGTGCTGTCATTGGAAGGGATTCGACCTCGAAATCCTGGGTGACTCGCCAGATCAAGTTGAGAAACTGCGTTCGGCGTTGGCCAAGCTCGCCTTGCCGCGCAAGATCACGGTATCCGACATCTTTGATCTCTCACTGTATTCCGAGCGCATAGAGGGTTTCGGGGTAGAGAAGCCCTATTACTCGCCCTTTATCGCCAAGAAAGGCGACGGCGGTTGGGTGCCGGAGAACGTCGACCTTGGTCTATGGTTCACCGACTCGAAGGGCGAGACGGTGGCGATACCGCTCGATGGGCGCAACCTGGACAAGTTCCGCAAGGAGGTTGAGCAGGCTGAGCAGGAAAAGCGAGAGAGCTTTTCCTTTCCTGGGTGTCCGAGACCGGTGCCGACGGGCTGGGCCAAGGAGGCTCTCGAAACCCTCGGCAAGGTTAAGGAAGAAGTCAAAGGCGGCAACTACATTCCCGGCAAGGACAAGTCGGCTCGCAAGATGGTCGAGCGCAAGGGCTTGGTGGTCAAGCCCAATGTAGATGGACTTGATTACGAGGAGCGGCGTGGAGATCTGTCAGCGGATAAGGCGCCACCCGCGATACCATCGAGCCTACGCCCCGATATTGAGCTCAAAGACCATCAACGAGACGGTTTAGCTTGGCTACAAAATATGTGGCGCAATTCGCCGTCGGTATGCCGTGGCGCGCTCTTGGCCGACGACATGGGCTTGGGAAAGACCGTTCAGTTGTTGGCCTTCATGGCCTCGCTGATTGAGCTCGAGCCCCGCATCGATCCATTCTTGGTCGTCGCGCCCGTTTCGTTGCTGGACAATTGGAAGGCCGAAATCGAGAAATTTTTCGTTGAGGGAGCGATGGATGTCCTCACGCTGTATGGCCCGAACCTCGCGGCAAAGCGAGCACCGAGGTCCGCGCTTGATGACGGGTTGATTGAGTCGGGTTCGCCCAAGCTCTTAGCATCGGACTGGCTCGGTTCGGCAAACGTGGTGCTGACGACCTATGAGACATTGCGCGACCTGGAATTCTCCTTAGCTGCGCAGAAGTGGTCGGTCATGGTTTGCGACGAGGCCCAAAAGATCAAGAACCCCAACGCGATGGTGACGCGGGCCGCCAAGAAGCAGAACGCCAGACTGAAGATCGCATGCACCGGCACGCCCGTCGAGAACACGTTGGCTGATCTGTGGTGCCTATTCGATTTTGTGCAGCCTGGCTTGCTTGGTTCGTTGAAGGACTTCGGCAGCAAATACCGCAGGCCCATCGAGGTGGAGACCGACGACGAGAAGGCGCGCATTGAAGAGCTGCGCGGCCTTATCGAGCCACAGAAGCTGCGTCGCACCAAAGCCGAGGTCGCGAAGGACCTGCCTAAGAAGATCTTGCATGAGGGCTGTCGCAAGCTGCCGCTTTCCGCTCGCCAGCGGGCGCTCTACGCGGATGCGGTGGCTCAGTTCAAATCACGTGGGCAAGGGCAGGGTAGTGGGCTGCAATCGCCTTTAGGTCTGCTGCAATACCTGCGCCGCCTTTGCTCTGATCCGCGGCCTCCCGGTCATATTGCCACCAGCGATGAATCCGTCGAGACCATCAAGAAGGCGTCGCCCAAGATGGACTGGATGCTGCGGCGGCTCAGGGAAATCGAGGCGTCGGGATCTGGCGACAAGGTCATCGTCTTCTGCGAGTTCCGGGACTTACAGCGCGTCATTCAACGCGCCATATCTGAGGTGTTCGGATTCGTGCCAGACGTGATCAACGGTGATACCTCGACCGAATCCGGGGCCGCAAGTAGTCGCCAAACCCGTATAACGGCTTATCAGCAAAATCCTGGTTTCGGCGTGATCATTCTTTCCCCTCTTGCAGTCGGCTTCGGCGTCAACATCCAGGCTGCCAATCATGTCATTCACTACACGCGCACATGGAATCCCGCGAAGGAAGACCAAGCCACTGACCGCGCGTATCGAATTGGGCAGCAAAAGGATGTGTACGTCTACTACCCCGTTGTGGTTGGCGGCGACTTCGTGACTTTCGACGAGAAGCTGGACGTGTTGCTTGAACGGAAGCGCGCGCTGTCCTATGACATGCTCAATGGGGTCGGCGATGTGACCCCATCTGACTTCGCTGACATCGAAGCGCCGGGTGGTGGTTCGCCATTTGGCGAAGATCTCTTTAATCCTGTCGATGTCGGTTCCTTGGGACCGGATGCATTCGAGTCCTTTTGCGCGTTGCTGTGGAGCAAGCAAGGTTACTCGCGAACAATCAAGACGCCGAAGACGGGGGATGGCGGTGTGGACATCGTTGCAATCAAAGGCAATCGTGGCGCGCTCATCCAATGCAAGAGCTCTGGTGTCGAGGGTAAGGAGATGGGCTGGGAGGCTGTCAAGGATGTCGCGGCCGGTTCCGTGGCCTATTCCGCGCGCTACCCGGGCGTCGAGTTCCAACTCATTGCGGCCACCAATCGCCGGTTCAATCAATCGGCCCGACAGCAAGCGTCACTGCTGAACGTGACGTTGATCGAAGGGAGTGATCTAGTCGATTTACTTTCGAAGCACCCGACTAAGCGAGGTGAACTCGATCGCTTCGCAATGGCTGGCTGGTCACAGTGAAGAGAAGAATATGTCGTGACCTGCCTGATTTCGTCGTGCCATTTCAATCTTGGAGAACGGCCTCGGTTAACTTCTTGCGTCCTGGCAAGCCGGCCGACAATGCGAAGAACGAATCCTTCAACGGGCGCTTTCGGGAGGAGTGCCTCAACGCACACTGGTTCTTGTCGCTTGAAGACGCCAGACGCAAAATCGAAGTCTGGCGCGAGTACTATAACGAGGCGCGTCCTCACTCTGCGCTGCAGTGGATGACACCGGCGGAATTCGCCCGCCAGTGCACCGATCGGGCCGGTTCGGCCCGCCCCGAAGAGCCGGAATTTTCCAGCTAAGACTGGGACGGAAATTGGGCTAGCCTCACGAGCAGTATGTCGCCGTGGCCGTGCGATCGATTTGTTTGGCAGTCCCTTATTTATCCCCCCGTCGAACCGGCTTGCGGCATTCAACTGAAACACCAACAACGGGCGTGGCGTAGCTACGCGACGCGTCGGCGTATCGCTGCAGCGGCGGCGGCGCCCATCCGCGTGCTGCGCATTCCCTCTTCCGAACGCCGGAATCGGCCGCGCACCATCGCCCGGGCGCCGTGCTCTTGCGCATCGATTCCCGCAACAAAGCGACGCACTGACAATCGTATCGAAATGCCGCCAACGCGATCCCGCCCGGTCGCGCCCGCCCGCATTCCATCGCCGCAGCGCAACAACCCGCGACGACGGCGTGGCTCGGCGCCTCTGCCTTGCAGTCGCAAGGGATGCAAACTATATATATATATGACTAATCGACTCGTACCACGGCAGCGGTGCGGCATGCGGCGGGGCGCATCGTCAGATCAGAACAACCGGGTGCCGAACGGGAGCCCAACATGGACGAGACTGTGTCAGTCGCACCAATGTGTTCCGGCACCTGGTCTTCGAACCTACTGCGCGCACCCGCGCGTCCCCGCGCGAGGCAGGCGCTGGCGCTGATCGCATGCTGCGCCGCACTGAGCGGCCAGGGCGCCGGCTTCGCGGCGGAGCCCGGCGTGACCGGCGACACGATCCGCCTGGGCATGGTCAACGCGCAATCGGGCAATTCCGCCGGTCTCGGACACGGGCTGCTGATCGGCGCGCAAGCCGTATTCGACGACACGAACGCTCGCGGTGGCGTGCACGGGCGAAAAATCGACCTCGTCGTCGCCGACGATCGCTATGAGCCCGACCGGACTGTGGACAACACGCTGGACATGATCGAGCGGGGCAACGTCCTTGCGCTGTTCGGCTACGTCGGCACGCCGACGACCACCGCGGTGCTGCCGATGATCCGGGACGCCGGCATTCCGCTCGTCGGTACTTTCAGCGGCGCGATGGCGCTGCGCAAGCCGGTCACGCCGGAGGTCTTCAACGTCCGGGCGAGCTATGACGACGAAACGCGCGCGCTCGTCGATCATTTGATCGCGCACGACCGCGCAACGCGTTTCGCGGTGTTCTACCAGGACGACGGCTTCGGGCTCGCGGTGCTGGCGGGCACGCAGCTCGCGCTGCGCCGCCATGGCCTCGACGTCGTCGCCACCGGCACGTTCCGCCGCGGCACGACGGCGGTCGACACGGGTCTCGCGGCCGTACTCGAAGGGCGGCCCGACGTCGTCATCATGGTCGGCCCGTATACGCCGGTCGCCGCATTCGTTCGGGCCGCGCACCGCGAGGGCCTTACGGCCCATCTCGCGGCGGTGTCGTTCGTCGGCACCGACGACCTGTTGCGCCTGATCGGCGACGAAGGGAACGGCATGCTGATTTCGCAGGTCGTGCCGCTGCCGCAGAGCGATCGCCCGGTGATCCGGGACTGCGCGCGGCTCATCGCCCAGCGCTTTCCGGACGAGCACATCGGCGTGGTGCACATCGAGGGCTGCCTCGACGCGAAGGTCGCGCTGATCGGGCTGGAACGCGCGGGGCCATCGCCCACGCGAGCGACGCTGAAGCAGGCGCTCGAATCGATCCGGCATCTGGACCTCGGCGGCCTGGTGGTCAACCTGAGCACCGACGATCACCAGGCGCTGAACGACGTGTTCCTCACCGAAATCGCGCACGGGCGCGTCACGCCGCTAGTCGTGCCGGCGCAATGAGCGGCGGATGGCCGTCAGGCCATTCCGATCCTGGAGGGCTGCATGGACATCAAGGCGAAGCTCGTCACCAGTACCAGCCTGATGCTGCTGGGCGCGGTGGCGATTTCCGTGACCAGCCTGATCGCGGTGCACGGCATTGCGTCCGGCGTGCGCACGCTGACGACGGAATCGCTGCCGCTGCAGGTGCGCAGCAACGAACTCCAGCGCGCGTATGCGGAACTCGCGGTGGAGTTCGGCCGGCTCGAGCACGCGCAGGACGCGGCGGAGCGACAGCAGTCGTCGTCGCAGATCGAAACGCAATTGCAGCGGATTTCCGGCATCACGGCCGCCGTGCGCGCGATCGACCGGCACGGCATCGACGAACCGGCCACCGATCTGCGGACGATGCTCCGGTCGATGAACGAAGGCGTCGACAAGCGCCTGCGCGGCGATGCGCAGCTCGTCGCCGAGCGCCGGCTGATCGAACGCGTGCAGGCGCGGGGCGCCACGCTGCTGACCGAAATCGGCAAGGAAACCGAGCGGCTGGACGACGACGCCGATGCGGCGGTGAGCGGCGCGCTCGCGGCCAATACCGCATACAACCGGACGATTCATGCGCTCGACCAGGTGCGCACGAACGTGAAGGACATCATCACCGTCGCCGGCCGCGTCGACGTCGCGCCGAACCGATACCGGCTCGCGCCGCTGCGCGAGCGCATGCAGGCGTCGATCGACGGCGCGCGCCATGCGCTCGCGCTCGCGGCGCAGAACCTCGATGCCGCCACCGCGCAGGGCGTGACGGCCGCACTCGGGCGCGTGGCGGCCGACATCCTCGACGGCCAGGACGGCCTCGTCGCGCTGCGCGGCGCCATGTTCGCCGAGCCGTCCGTCGCGGCCCGCTACCGCGCGAAAGAGAGCAGCGTGCTGCAGTCGCTCGATGCGCTGGACGCAAAGCTCGCGGAGATCGCGGATCCGTTCGCATTGCAGATCGTCAAGGCGCGACAGCGTCTCGACGAGGCGATTGAATTCCGGCGGCGTGCCGCGCGGGTCGCGTCGCTGTCGGCGATCGTGAACGGCGGGATCAGCGCATTGGCGTTCGACCTGCGGATGATCGCGCAAAGCGACGGCAACGACCGTCTGGCGCGCGGCGACGACGATCTGCACAAGAATATCGGCGCGCTCACCGCATCCGCCGGCGCACTGCGCGATGCGCTCGCCGCGGACGGCCAGAGCAACGTGAAGCGCGCACAGGAGGTCGTCGGGCTGACCACGGAGCTGGCCGGATCCGCGCGCCGCATCCTCGCGGTGAAGTCCGACATGCTGTCCAACGACGTGGCCATGCAGGGCATCGTCGCGGACGTCGACACGACGGCCAATCGCCTCGCGGCCTACACGGAGCAGGAGGCCGTGCGCGTCGACCTTCAGCAGCGCGGCATCGTATCGGACGTCTACCGGGCCGTGGCGACCGCGATCCTGATGATCGTGGGGGTATCGTTCCTGCTCGCGATCGGCGGGCTGCTGATCAGTCATCGGCTCGGCGCGTCGATCTCCGGGCCGCTGTCGCGCCTGACGCGCACGATGGCGCGCATTCGCAGCGGCAGCGACCTGTCGTTGCGCATGACGCACAAAGGTCGCGACGAAGTCGCGGCGCTCGTCGCCGGCTTCAACATGATGCTCGACGAAATCCAACGCCGCGACGTCGATTTGCAGGCGGCGATCGCCACGGCCGAAGCCGCGAATTCGGCGAAATCGGAGTTTCTCGCGCGAATGAGCCACGAGATTCGTACGCCGATGAACGGCGTGCTCGGCATGACCGAACTGCTGCAGCGCACGCGGTTGACGTCGAAGCAGCGCAAGTTCGTCGACACCGTGTATCGATCCGGTCAGACGCTGCTCGTGCTGATCGACGACATTCTGGATTTCTCGAAGATCGAGGCCGGCAAGCTGACGCTGGAGCGCATCGATTTCAACCTGCATCAATTGCTCGACGATGTCGTCGCGCTGCTGGAGCCGAACGCGCAACGCAAGGCGCTTGCGCTCGTGTACCGGCGCGGCGACACCGTTCCGGAATGGATGCGCGGCGACCCGGTGCGGTTGCGCCAGGTGCTCACGAACCTGCTGGGCAATGCGATCAAGTTCACCGAGCACGGACACGTCGCGCTCAGCGTGTCGTATGCGGACGACGGCCGCATCGTGTTCACGATCGCCGACACCGGCATCGGCATCGCGCCCGAGGTGTCCGCGCAGTTGTTCCGGCCGTTCCAGCAGGCCGACAACTCGACCGCGCGCAAATACGGCGGAACCGGGCTCGGCCTCGTGATTTCCCGGCAGCTGGCCGAGATGATGGGCGGCGCGCTCACGCTCGAATCGACGCCCGGCCAGGGCTCGGTGTTCACCGTGACGACCCCGTTCGAGCCGGCGTCCGGAGAGGTCGGCGTCGCATCGGAGGCAAGGCCGTCGCTCGCCGGCCTGAAGGTGCTGATCGTGGACGACAGCGAAACCGATCGCAGCGTGCTGCTCGAACATGCGATCGAATGGCAGCTGTGCGTCGCCACGGCGATCGGCGGTGACGACGCGCTGGCGCAGTTGCGCGCGGCGGTCGCCGACGGCGCGCCGTTCGATCTCGCGATCGTGGACGTACGGATGCCGGGCATGGACGGCATCTCGCTCGTGCAGTACATCCGCCGCGATCCGTCGCTGCGTGCGCTCAGGATCATCACGCTGACCGCGTTCGAGATGATGGACAGCGTCCTGGTCGCGCATGAACTCGACATCGCCGCCCGGCTGACGAAGCCGCTCCATGGCGCCGATCTCCATACGGCCATCGCGTCGGCGATGCACGTGATGCCGCCGCGGCCGACGTCGGCGGAGCCGGTGTCCGACGACGCCGACGCGAGTCCGGGCCGGCCGCTCGATGCGATCGCGGCGCGCGTGCTGCTGGTGGAGGACAACGTCGTGAATCAGCAGATCGCGCTCGCGATGCTGGAGGACACCGCCTATCAGGTCGACGTGGCCGACGACGGCGAGCAGGCGCTGAAGCGGCTGGCGGACGACCGATTCGACGTCGTTCTGATGGACTGCCAGATGCCGAAGCTCGACGGCTTCGAGGCGACGCGGCAGCTGCGCCGTCGCGAAGCCGAAGCCGGCGCGCCGCGCTTGCCGGTGATCGCGCTGACGGCCAATGCGCTCAGCGGCGACCGCGAGCGCTGCCTGGCCGCCGGGATGGACGACTATCTCGGCAAGCCGTTCCGCCGCGATGCGCTGCTGCAGATGCTCGCGCGCCATGTCGGCGGCGCGGCGTGCGCGCCGGCAACCGAAAGCGATGCGGCGACGACAGACGCGGGCATCGACACGCGTCCGGAAGCGGGCGGTGGCGCGGCCCCCGATCCGGACGACGACGCAAGCGTGATCGACCACAAGGCGCTCGATGCATTGCGCGCGCTTCAGCGGCCGGGCCGCCCGGATGTCCTGACGCGGATCATCGATCAATTCGCGGCGGATGCGCCGCGGCTGATCCGCGACATGCATGCGGCGGTCGAAGCGGGCGACGCCGATGCGCTGAAGCTGGCTGCCCATACGCTGAAATCGAGCAGCGCGAACGTCGGCGCGCACCTGCTGTCGGCGCGTTGCCGCGCGATCGAGCAGCTGGCGCGCGCGGCCGACGTCGGCGCGGCGGTGGAGCTGGTCGCCGGCACGGATGCGGAATTCGGGCACGCGCACGCGGCGCTGATCGCGGAGCGCGTCGAAGGTTGAATGGACGCCGGACCGGCCGATCGCCAGGGCGATTGCGCGGCGGCAAAACAGGAGGATGCTCGTGAACCAGGAACATGCCGATGTGCCGGCGATTCTGATCATCGACGACGACGCCATGACGCGCCTGCTGGTCGTCGAGACGCTGGAACCCGAAGGCTTCCGCGTCGAGGAAGCGACGGGGCCGCAGGAGGGCATCGACGCGTTCCTGCGTCATCGTCCGGTCGTGGTCCTGCTCGACGTCGAAATGCCCGGCGGGGACGGATTCGAGTGTTGCCGGGCGTTGCGCGCGTTGCCGGAGGGCCGCCGCGTGCCGATCGTCATGCTCACGGGCAACGACGACGACGCATCGATCGCCAGCGCGTTCGACGCCGGCGCGACCGACTTCGTGTCGAAGCCGATGCGGTGGAAGCTGCTCGGGTATCGGGTCCGCTATCTGTTGCGCGCGGCCGCGGCGGTCGAAAAGCTGGCGACGACCGAGGTCAGCCTCACGCATGCGCAAGCGCTCGCGCACCTCGGCAACTGGGAATACCAGGCCGGGCGGACGGACGGCTACTGGTCGCCGGAGCTGTACCGGATTCTCGGGCTCGACGCCGCCCACACGCCGCCGACGTTCGAACGCCTCGTGCAGGCCGTTCCACCCGACGAGCAGCCGCTGCTCGTGCAGTCCTACACGAGCCTGCGCACCGAAGGTGTCGCGTTCTCGATCGAGCATCGGCTGATCCATGCGGACGGCACCGAGCGCTGCGTGCTGCACCAGGCGGAGTCCGGCCGCGATCCGAACCACGCGATCATCCTGCGCGGCATCGTGCAGGACATCACCGAACGCAAGATGCAGCAGGGGCGTATCGAATACCTCGCCAATCACGACGCGCTGACGGGCCTGCCGAACCGCAACCTGCTCGGCGACCGGATGGAGCAGGCGATGTCGCAGGCGCGGCGCACCGGGCAGCTGATCGCGGTGATGGTGCTCGACCTGGACCGCTTCAAGCACATCAACGACAGCTTCGGTCACTCGGCCGGCGACGGGCTGCTGCGGGTCGTCGCCGCGCGCCTGAAGAGTTCGGTGCGCGACGGCGACACGGTCGCGCGGCTCGGCGGCGACGAGTTCGTCGTGATGCTGGTCAACCTCGCGACGGCGTCGGATGCGGACGCGATCGCCCGCAAGATCCTGGACACCTTCATTGCGCCGTTCGTGCTCGATGGCCACGACCTGCACGTGACGACCAGCGTCGGCGTCAGCCTTTACCCGACCGACGGGACCGACGCGGAGACGCTGCTGAAGACGGCCGATGCCGCGCTGTATTGCGCGAAGGAACACGGGCGCAATTGCTACAGCTTCTATACGCGTGAACTCGGCGCGCGCGTCGAAGAGCAGACCATCCTCGAAAACGCGCTGCATCAGGCCGTCGCGAACGGCGAACTCGAGCTGTACTACCAGCCGAAGGTCGATCTCAAGACCGGTCAGATCAGCGGCGTCGAGGCGCTGATTCGCTGGCGACGTCCGGGAATCGGCGTGATTCCGCCCGACCGCTTCATTCCGATCGCCGAAGAAACCGGGCTGATTCTGCCGATCGGAGAATGGGTGTTGCGCACCGCGTGCGCCCAGGCCGTCGCGTGGCGCCGGGAAGGGCATCCGCCGATCCGGATTGCCGTCAACCTGTCCGCGCGCCAGTTCCGGCAGCAGGACGTGGCGCACCTGGTGCGCACGGCGCTCGCGGAAACCGGTCTCGAGCCCGACTCGCTCGAACTCGAGTTGACCGAGAGCGTGCTGATGGAGGATTCCAATGCGATCGCACATACGCTGCGCGAACTGAAGGCGCTCGGTGTCGTGCTGTCGCTGGACGATTTCGGCACCGGCTATTCGAGCCTGTCGTACCTGAAGGACTTGCCGATCGACGTCGTCAAGATCGATCGTTCGTTCCTCAGCGACGTCACCACCAGCGCGGAAGGTGCGTCGTTGACGCGCTCGATCATCGCGATGGCCGAGTCGCTGCACATGGAGACGGTGGCCGAGGGCGTGGAGACGGAAGCCCAGCTGTCGTTCCTGAACCGCCACCGCTGCCATGCGATGCAGGGTTACTACTTCAGCCATCCGGTCACCGGCGACGAGATCGCCGACATGTTGTCCGCCGGCTCGGAGTTGCCCGAGCACTGCCGGCAGCGCGAACTGCTGCATCGCACGCTGCTGCTGGTGGACGACGACCGCGCGGTCCTGCAGATGCTCAGGCAGGCGCTTGGCCGCGACGGCTACGAGATCCTCGCCACCACCGATCCCGACGAGGCGCTCGACCTGCTCGCGCAGCATCGCGTCGGCGTGATCGTGTCGGACTTCCGGATGCCGAGCGTGTCCGGGCTCGACCTGCTGCAGCGTGTCAAGGCGCTGTACCCGGACATCGTGCGCATCCTGCTGTCCAGCTACGGCGACGGCGCGTCGATCGAGGACGCGTCCGGCAGCGGGTCCGTTCAGAAGCTGCTGATCAAGCCATGGGACGTCGCACTGCTGCGCAAGCACATCACCGAGTCGTTCCAGCGGTTCGAGCACGCGTCGATGAGCGGGGCCGATCTCGGCGTGGCCCGCCTCGGCATCCGCCCGTCTCCGCTGCGCGCGCTCGGCAGGGCGGAGTCGCGCGATCGCCATTGACCGAAAGCCGCCGACGCGCTCGACGCATGGACGGTGCGGAGGTGCGCATTGCGTCGACCGGCGCGCTCGCGGAACGTGTTTCGCGCGACGCCGCTCGGCTATCGGAATTCGATACCCGGGCAATAAAGAGGACCGCCCGGCAATCGAAAACTGAACAAATGCGTAAATTGTGCGCGATTCGGAAAATCATTCCGCCCGGCGCCGTAAGACTATTAAAGTGGATGGCGACTACATAATGCGGAGCCGCGATAATACGCCGACTGGCGGGATCTCCATTCACTTGTGAACAGGTTTTTCCATAAATACATTTCGACGCTAAATTATTTGAAAACGCCAAAAAAATTGTCTATACCCTAGACGAACGGCTGGATCCACATTGCGTCGATGCGGGCAGGTAACAAGCGAGCGCGGGTCATGGCGGATTCCATTGCCGCCGAACTCGCGTTGCAGTGATCGAATGGATTCCGGGGGATGCGAACGGCCCGTTGCCAGGCCTGCCGCATGAGTCATGAATGGGCGAAACGCAGTGAACACCACCGAAGCAACGCCGCGTCTTTACATTCAACGGTCGATCAACGACCCCGTCACACGGAGGTTGTCATGCTGCACTACGTCAAATCCCTGCTGCGCGATGAACGCGGCGTCAGCTCGCTCGAATACGCGGTCCTCGCCGGCATCGTCGTCGTCGCGCTGGCTGCGGTCGGGGTGATCCTGAGCAGCAACACCGGCGGGCTGCCGGCCGTGTTCACATCGTTGATCAACAAGGTCACGGCGCTGATCTGATCCCCCTGAACCCGCGCGCCGCCGACGAATACACGGATCCGCAGCGGTACGACGTATCCAGCCGGGGCGCGCCGACGGACGGCTCTCCGATGCTCTATCTCGTACAGTCGGCGGCGACGCTCGTGCTGATGTCGCTCGTGCTGCAGGACGTGCGCACGCGGCGCCTGTCGAACCGCGCGGTCCTCGCGTTCGCGGTGCTGTATTTCGTCGCGGCCGCGCTCGCGCGCGAAGGGCTCGCGCAGCTCGCCGCGCACGTCGCGACCGCCGCGGCGATGCTGCTGCTGTTCGCCGGGCTGCGTCACGCCGGCTGGATCGGCGGCGGCGACGTGAAGCTGGCGGCGGCCGTCTTCCTGTGGGCCGGCCCGGCGCTCGCGTTCCCGGTGTTGACGATCGTCGGGGCGAGCGGCGTCGCATGCGGCGTCGCCATGCTCGGGGCCGTGGCGTGGCAGCGTCGCCGCATCGCGCCGGCGCCTGCGATCGACACGCGCGGCGTGCCGTACGGCATCGCGCTCGCGCTCGGCGGCGCACTGGCCGTCTGGGCACCGTTTCCTCACGCGGTTTCGCTCACCTAGCGGGGACGCACGCCGCCATGCCCAAACCTCTGAGAATGGCCGTGCTGATCATTGCTGCCGCCATCGGTGCGTTCCTGCTGCGCCAGCTCTATGTCGCCGCGTCGACGCCGTCGGCGCCCGGCGTGGCGAGCGACGTCGACGTGCGCGTCGCGGCGGCCGACCTGCCCGAAGGGCTGCTGCTGCGCGACAACGATCTCGCGTGGAAGCGCATGCCGCGCGCGCAGGTGCCGGCCGGCGCATTCGTCGAGTCCCAGCCGGGCGCGGACCTCAAGGGCGCGCTGCTGCGCAGCCGCGTGGACGCCGGTGCGCCGATTCGCGCGGACAACGTGATCCCGGCCGGCGCGCCGGATTTTCTCGCGGCCGCGCTGCAACCCGGCATGCGCGCGATCTCGGTGCCGGTCGACGACGTGTCGGGCAACGCGGGGCTGATCCAGCCGGGCGACTTCGTCGACGTGGTGCTCACGCAGCAGATCGGCGGTTCCGCGACGACGCCCGGCACGTTCGAAGCCGAGACGGTCGTGCGCCGCGCGCGCGTGCTCGCGGTCGGTTCGGAATTCCAGCGTGCGAAGACGGCCGCGAGCGCGCCCGACGCGCCGGTGCGCGCGCGCACGGTCACGCTCGAGGTCGCGCCGCGCACCGCGCAGGTCGTGCTGGTCGCGACGCGCCTCGGTTCGCTGTCGCTCGCGCTGCGCAGCTTCGCGACGAGCGACCGCCGCCAGGCCGCGGGCGGCGACGAACAGGAGCCCGATACGCCGCCGGTGTGGGCCGGCGACGTCTCGCGCGCGTTCCGCGATGCGACGCGCTCGCCGTCGGCGAAGACCGACACGGGCATGCGGCCGGCTCCGCAGGGCAACACGGTCGTGATCTATCGCGGCTCGTCGGTGGACGACGGCTCGCGTGGCAGTGGCGGCGGCGGTGGCGTCGGCATGCCGGGCATCCCGCCGCTGCCGTCCGGCTGGCCGGGCACGCCCGTTGCGCCGCCTGCGCCCGCGGTGGGCAATGCGGCCGCCGACACGACGGCGCAAGCGCCGCGGGCGGCGCTCGCGCAGTGACGCGATGACGAGGTGTCGATTGGGAACCGGCCGCCCGGCGGCCTGCATTTGACGGGAACACGCATGGTGCGCATGGTTCGTTGGATCGCTTGCTGGTGCCTGGCCGCCGTCGTCGCTCCGGGTGTCGCGTTCGCGCAGCGCGCGCAGGCGGCGGACGCCGGCGCGGCATTGTCGATCGCGACCGGCAAGGGCGAGATGCTGTCGCTGCCGGAACCGGCGACCGCGATGTTCGTCGCGGACCCGAGCATCGCGGACATCCAGGTGCCGTCGCCGCGCACCGTGTTCGTGTTCGGCAAGAA
This sequence comes from Burkholderia sp. A2, assembly GCF_001729305.1. NCBI lineage: Bacteria > Pseudomonadati > Pseudomonadota > Betaproteobacteria > Burkholderiales > Burkholderiaceae > Burkholderia > Burkholderia sp. A2. The sequence continues at coordinate 179,834 of NZ_LZXX01000057.1, forward strand.
GGCCGGCACCACCACGCTGATCGCGCTCGGCGCGAATCATCGGCCGATCCTGCGCCGGACCGTGATCGTGCAGGTCGACACCGCATCGCTGCAGACGGTGCTCGACAGCCGCTTCCCGCAATTGAAGCTGTCGGTGTCCGGCGCGCCGGGCTCGCTGATGGTGTCGGGCAAGGTGCCGAGCGCGGCCGACGCGGACGCCGTGATGCAGTCGCTCGCGCCTTATGTGAACGACAAGGAAAAGATCGTCAACCGGCTCACGCTGTCGCGCCCGATCCAGGTGAACCTGCGCGTGCGCGTGACGGAAGTGAGCCGCAACATCACGCAGCAGCTCGGCATCAACTGGAGTTCGCTCGGCGCGGCAGGCAACTTCATCGGCGGGCTGTTCAACGGGCGCACGCTGTTCGATCCGACGAACCGGCTGTTCAACCTGTCGCCGACCGGCGCGTATTCCGTGGTGGGCGGCTTCCATGCCGGGCGCTGGTCGATCGACGTCGTGCTCGACGCGCTCGATCAGGAAGGGCTGATCACGATGCTCGCGGAGCCGAACCTCACCGCGATGTCCGGGCAGACCGCGAGCTTCCTCGCGGGCGGCGAGATTCCGATTCCGGTCGCGCAGGCCGGCAACACGACCGGCGCGATCACGGTCGAGTTCAAGCCGTTCGGCGTGTCGCTCGACTTCACGCCGACCGTGCTCGCCGACAACCGGATCAGCCTGAAAGTGCGCCCGGAGGTGAGCGAGGTCGACCCGAACAACAGCGTGACGACCGGCGGCGTCACGGTGCCCGGGCTCTCCGTGCGGCGCGTCGAGACGACGGTCGAGCTATCGAGCGGGCAGAGCTTCGCGATCGGCGGGTTGCTGCAGAGCCAGACGGCCAACACCGTGTCGCAGATCCCGGGGCTCGGCCGGCTGCCGATCATCGGCCGGCTGTTTTCGTCGAAGAACTTCCAGGACAACAAGACCGAGGTCGTCGTGATCGTGACGCCGTACATCGTGCAGCCGACCGGGCCGGGCCAGCTCGAGCAGGCGCTCGACACCGTCGCGCGGCCGAGCAGCGACCTCGAGTTCGCGATCCAGCGCAATCTCGGGCTCGACCTGCTGACCGGCGACACGCCGCGTCTCGTCGGCGCCGCGGGCTTCGTGTACTGACCGGAGGAGCACGCATGCGAGTCCGAACCCTGTTCACCGCGCCGTTGCCGCTGGCGCTCGCGGCGTGCCTGTCGACGCCGCCGCCGATCAACCTGCCCGATGCGCGCGCGATCGGCTTCGACGGCGTCCGTGCGGTGCCGCCCGACTGCGCGAAGCTGATGCAGCCGTCGCATCTCGTCGATGCCGGCTTCGGGCGGCCCGGCGTGCCGTTCGGCTGCGCGACCTACACGAATCTCGCGACGATGCTCGCGCGGCCGGAAGACCTCGTCGCGCCCGTGCCGTACGGCGGTGCCGATGCGCAAGTCGCGACCGACGCGGTGCGCCGCTACGTCGAGGATCGCGTGAAGCAGCCCACGCCGGGCAAGACGCTGACGACGACCGGCTCGCCCGGCCATTGACCCACTTCCGATGCGATCGCGATGCCGCCCATGAACGTCCTCGACCGCCAGAACGCCAAGCACGCCGCCGCAGCCGGTGCGGCGGACCTCATCGCGGTCGTGTCCGACGCCGGCAGCGAGGATGTGATCCGCCGCGTCGCGCAGGACCTGTCGATCGCGCGCGCCCACGTGCAGCCGGGCAACTGCGACGACGCGATCCGGCTGCTGCAGCAGCACGAGCGCTCGCCGCGCCAGCTGATCGTCGACGTATCGGATTCGGTGCTGCCGGTGTCGGACCTGATGCGGCTCGCGGACGTGTGCGATCCGTCGGTGCGGGTCGTCGCGATCGGCACGCAGAACGACGTCGGGCTGTTCCGCAACCTGCTCGGCATCGGCGTGCAGGACTACATCGTGAAGCCGCTGACCGTCGAGCTGATGCGGCGCGCGCTGACCACGACGGAGGCGGTCGTGCAGGTGCGCACGGGCAAGATCGTCAGCTTCGTCGGCGCGCGCGGCGGCGTCGGCACGACGACGATCGCGGTCAGCCTCGCGCGCTGCCTGGCGGGCGAGAAGCGGCGCCGCGTCGCCTACGTCGACCTGAACCTGCACGGCGGCGGCGCGAACTCGATGCTGGGGCTGTCGAGCAACAACGGGCTGATCGAATTGCTGAACATGGAACTGCGCCCCGACGACGCGCTGTTCGACCGCATGTTCGTCACGAAGGGCGACCGCCTGCACGTGCTGTCGGCCGAACTCGCGTACGGCGAGGACGCGTTGCTGCGCGAGGATGCGATCGCGCAGCTCGTCGACATGCTGAAGGACCGCTTCCATTACGTGCTGTTCGACGTGGGCGTCCGTGCCGGCAAGCTGTTCGAGGATGCGCTGACGGCGTCCGATCTCGTCTATATCGTCGCCGATCGGTCGGTGCACGCCGCGTACGAAGCCGCGCGGCTGGCGCGCTTCGTGAAGGAAATGCCGGGCGAGCGGGTGCTGTCGATGGTGTTGAACAATCCGCTCGAGCCGGTCAAGGGGCGCGTCGCGCCGTCCGATTTCGAGGAGGCGTTCGGCGGGGTGCGGCTGCGCGAGCTGCCGCACGACGCGCAGTCGCTCGCGATCGCGGAGAACCTCGGCGAGCCGATCGAAAGCTCGAAACGCCGCGGCTTCCTGGACGAAATCCGGCTGCTCGCGAACGGCATCACCGGCGAATCGATGGCCGTCGCCGAGCCGTGGTATGCGCGCTTCGTCAAATGGAGGAAGGGATCGTGACGTTCGGTACCCGCAAGCGGTCGACGCCGGACCCCGCGCCGGCGGGGTCCCATGCCGCGCCGCGTGACGATGCGCCCGCGCCGGCCGCGAGCCCGGTGCCGGCGTCGCTGTCCACGTCCGCCTCCGCGTCCGCGGCCGCGCGCGCGGCTGCGACGGCCGATACGCAGGAGGCCCTCATCCGTTCCGGCAAGTTCGATGCGATCCGCACCGCGGTGTTCGCGTCGATGAACATGTCGGCGGCGCTGATGAAGACGCGCGACGAGGTGCGCGCGGGCATCGAGCAGGTGGCCGCGCACACGGTCGAGCGCGAGCGCCTGAAGATCACCGCGGGCGAGCAGGTGCTGATCGTCGACGCGATCCTGAACGACATGTTCGGCGTCGGGCCGATCGAGCCGCTGCTCGCCGACGACACCGTGTCCGACATCCTCGTCAACGGTCCCGACCAGGTGTACGTCGAGCGCGCGGGCCGGCTCGAGCTCACGCCGCTGAAGTTTCGCGACAACGCGCACGTGACGAGCGTCGCGCAGCGGATCGCGGCGGCGGTCGGACGCCGCGTCGACGAGAGCAGCCCGATGGTCGATGCGCGGCTCGCCGACGGCAGCCGCGTGAACGTGGTGCTGCCGCCGATCGCGATGCGCGGCGCGTCGATCTCGATCCGCAAGTTCGCGAAGCGCGACATCACGCTCGCGCGGATGGCGCATCAGGGCAACATCTCGCACGGGATGCTGCAGGTCCTGAAGATCGCGTGCGCATGCCGGCTGAACATCGTGATCTCGGGCGGCACCGGATCGGGCAAGACGACGCTGCTCAACGCACTGTCGCAGCACATCGAGGAGCACGAGCGGATCGTGACGATCGAGGACGCGGCCGAGCTGCAACTGCTGCAGCCGCACGTGGTGAGTCTGGAGACCCGGCCGGAGAATACGGAAGGGCTCGGCGGCATCTCGCAGCGCGATCTCGTGCGCAACGCGCTGCGGATGCGGCCCGACCGCATCATCCTCGGCGAAATCCGCGGCGCGGAGGCGTTCGACGTGCTGCAGGCGATGAACACGGGCCACGACGGCTCGATGACGACGATCCACGCGAACTCGCCGCGCGACGCGATCAGCCGGCTCGAAAGCATGGTCATGATGGCGAACGCGAACCTGCAGTTGCTGTCGATCCGGCGTCAGATCGCGAGCGCCGTGCACCTGTTCGTGCAGGTCGAGCGGATGCGCGACGGCGTGCGCCGCGTGACGCGGATCACCGAGATCGTCGGGATGGAAGGCGAGGTGGTCATCACGCAGGACCTGTTCGCGTTCCGCCAGGAGGGCGACACGACGCGCGACGTGGTGAAGGGCGTGTTCGAGGCGTCGTCGCTGCGGCCCGCGTTCGCGCCGCGGGCCGCGTACTACGGCGTCGAGGATGTGCTCTCCGAGGTATTCCGGCAATGAGGGCTGCCGATCTCTTCACGCTCGGCGCGTTCGTCGCGATCCTTGCGGCGGGCCTCGGGCTGTCCGCGTTGCTCGAGCGTGCGCGCCATACGCCGGAGCAGCGCATTCGCGCGCGGCTGCAGCGCCTTGCGCCGTCGCTCGCGGGCCGCGACGCCGGTGAGGCCGCCGGGTCCGGTGTCGCGCTGTTCAACCTGCCGCGCCGGCAAAGCCGCGTGCGTGCCTGGATGCAGCGCTACGTGACGCGCGTGCGCGCGGTCGGCGGGGAGCGCGGGCTGCGGATCGTCATCGCGAGCACGATCGCCGGCGCGATCGCCGGGATCGTCGCGGTGAAGCTCGTCGCGCTGCCGAGCATCGTGCATCCGGCGATTTACGTCGGACTGCCGCTGATTGCGATGCGCGCGAGCTACCGCATGCTGGTCGAGCGTTTCCGGCTGCGCTTTCTGGAGGCGTTCCCCGATGCGATCGACCTGATCGTGCGGGCGGTGCGCGCGGGCATTCCGGTCACGCAGGCGATCAGCACGGTCGGCGACAGCGCGGCCGAGCCGGTGCGCTCGATCTTCCGCACGATGGGGGACAGCCTGCGCGTCGGCGCGGATCTGAAGGACGTGCTGACGCACGCGGCGGACCGGCTGAGGATCGCGGACTTCTCGTTCTTCACCGTCTACCTGCTGCTGCAGCGCGAGACCGGCGGCAGTCTCGGCGAGACGCTCGACGAGCTGTCGAGCATCATCCGCACGCGCCGCGACATCCGGCTGAAGACACGCGCGCTGACGGCCGAGGGGCGGATCACGACGAAGATCATCTCGGCGGTGCCGTTCGTGATGATCGGCGCGCTGTTTCTCGTGAACCGCGCGTACGTGATGCTGCTGTTCGACACGCATGCCGGACGCGTGATGCTGACGATCGCGGCGGTGCTGCTGACGATCGGCCTGCTGGCGATTCACAAGATTTCGAAACTGGATACCGCGCGATGACGATGTCGATGCTGGCCGCCCGCGGCCTCGAACTGTTGCTGCTGATCGCGTGCGTCGCGGCGGCGCTCGCGACGCCGGGCGGCGGCACGCGCCGGCGGATCGCCGTGCGCGTGCAGCAGGCCGCCGGACAGCGGCCGCCGTCGGTGGGAGGCGGGCGTCTGCCGGGCGACGTGCGCCAGGATCTGACGCGACGGCTCGCGCAGCTCGGCGAGCGGCTGCCCGTGCTCGATCCGATGCAGCGCGTGAAGCTCGGGCTGCAGTTGACGCGCGCGGGTTTTCGCGAACGGCGCGCGGTGTCGTCGATGATCGGCATCAAGCTCAGTTGCGGCGTGCTGTTCGCCGGCGTGGCGATCGTGTTCAGCCCGTATATTCCGCGCTTCGGCGAATACTTCGTGATCCGTGCGGTGGCGATGATCGCCGCGTTCGTGATCGGCGTGATCGTGCCGGAATACGTGCTCGGCGCGATGATCCGGCGGCGCCGGCGAATCATCGCCGCATGTTTTCCGGATGCGCTCGACCTGCTCGTGATCTGCACGATGGCCGGCAACAGCCTCGTGTCGGGCGTGCGGCGCGTCGCGCGCGAGCTCGAGCGCATCTGCCCGCCGCTCGCCGACGAGCTGACGGTCTGCGCGGACGAGCTGACGCTGAGCGGCAACGTGTCCGAAGCGCTCGCGCATTTCGCGCTCCGCGTCGATTTCGCGTCGGCGCGCTCGCTCGCCACGACGCTCACGCAATCGCAGCGGTTCGGCACGCCGATCACGCAGGCGCTGCGAACCCTGTCGCGCAGCGAGCGCACCGAGCAGATCGTCGCGCTCGAGGAACAGGCCGCGAAGCTCGCGCCGAAGATCACGCTGCCGATGATGCTGTTCATCCTGCCGACGGTCGGCCTGATCGCGGCAGGCCCGGCGGCCATCCGTCTGCTCGAGGTGTTCAAATGAAAGGCTCCGCGCGACGCGTGTTCGCATTCGCGGCCGTGCTGCCGCTGCTGGCCGGCGGCTGCGCGCCGGGCATCCAGACGCGGCCGGCGCTGTCGCACAAGAGCGACGACCCGCAGGCCGAATTGCGCATTGCCGACAGCGCGCTGGCCGGCGGCAACGTCGATCTCGCGTCGACGCTGTACGGCAAGGTGCTCGCCCGGCATCCCGACTCGCTCGCGGCGCAACTGGGGCTCGCCGACGTCAACTACCGCGCCGGCGATCTGGAGCGCGCACGCGTGTTCTACGAGCAGGCGCGGCAACAGGCGCCCGCGGAACTCGGGCCGCAGGTCGGGCTCGCGCGCGTTGCGTTGCGGCAGCGGCGGCTCGACGAGGCCGCCGGCCGCTATCGCGCCTTGCTCGCGGCACAACCGAACCTGCCGCTCGCGGCGCAGGGGCTCGGCACGGTGCTCGACCTGCAGGGCCGCCACGAGGACGCCCAGGCCGTGTACCGGGACGCGCTGCGCGCCCATCCGGACGCGCAGGGGCTGCGCGTCGACCTCGGGCTGTCGCTCGTGCTGAGCAATCGTCCGCGCGAGGGCGTGAACGTGCTGCTCGACGTGGCCGGGCTGCCCGATGCGCCGTGGCAGGCGCGCCAGAATCTCGCGTTCGCGTATGGCGTGCTCGGCAACACCGATTCGGCGAAGAAGCTGCTGTCCGCGGATTTGCCGGCGTCGGCGGTGGCCGACAATCTGCGCGTGTACCAGGCGGTGCGTGCGCGGCTCGCGGCGCGCCCGGCTGCCGATGCGGGGCGGCCGTCGAAGGGCGCCGCGCTCGAGCCGCATACGGTGCCGCCCGTCGCGGCGGCCGCAAAATGACACGCGCGGCGATGCGCGTCCGCCACGCGCGCGGCGTCGTATCCCTCGAGTTCGTATTGATGCTGCCGTTCCTGCTGATGGTGCTGATCGGCATCATCGACGTGAGCCTGCTGCTGTGCGACAAGGCGGTGATCACGAACGCGAGCCGCGAAGCCGCGCGGGCCGGCGTCGTGCTGCGCGTGCCGATGCTGACCCCGACGCAGATCGCCAACGTCGCGCTCAACTATACGCAGAACAGCCTGATCACCGGCGGCACGCCGACGACGCCGACCGTGACCGTGACGCAGGCGAACGGCACGACGGCGGGCACCGCGCTGACGGTCACGGTGACCTACACGTATTCCGGGATGGTGCTCGGCTCGGCATTCAGTGCGCTGACCGGCCCGGTGACGCTCACGGCCAGCTCGGTGATGCTCTATGAATGACGCGGCCGACACGCGATCCGGCGGCACGGCGCGCGAGCGCGGCTCCGTCGCGCTGTTCTTCCTGATGTTCCTGATTCCGCTGCTGTCGTTCGGCGCACTGGCGATCGACATCGCATGGATCGCCACGGTGCGCAACCAGCTGCAGAATGCCGCGGATGCGGCCGCGCTCGCGGCGGCCGATGCGATGATGTCGCCGACCGGCGGGCCGCTGAACTGGTCGCAGGCCGCGCCGGCGGCGAACGGCGTGATCGCGCAGAATTCGGCGGCGGGCGCACCGCTGGCGACCGGCACGGTGACGACCGGCTACTGGAACGTGACGCGCACGCCGGCATCGATGCAGCCGACCACGATCACGCCGGGCCCCTACGACGTGCCGGCAGTGCAGGTGACCGTGTCGCGCGCGCCGGGCATCAATGGCGGCTCGATTCCGCTGCTGCTCGGCGGGCTGCTGGGCATCCCCGGCGCATCCGGCGGCGCGACCGCGATCGCGGTGCTTGCCGCGCCGGGCGGCGTCGCGGCGGGCGGGCTCTTTCCGATCGCGATCGACCAGTGTGTGTACAACCAGTACTGGAACGCGCAGACCAACCAGCCGCTGATCAATCCGCTGACGGGTTTGCCGTACGAGTTTTCGATCACGAACGGCCAGACGTATGGCGCGCTGTGCATGGGCGGCCAGTGGACGTCGTTCCAGTCGACCGCGACCGACACGACGACGATGGGCGGCCTGATGGTGACCGGCAATCCGACCACGCTCAATATCGGCGACAGCATCAATCTCGCGACCGGCGTGAAGGCGACGCTCTACACGTCGGTGCCGGTCGGCACGACGGTCGTGCTGCCCGTCGTCACGCAGACGTCGAGCAGCACCTCCGTGCCGATCGTCGCGTTCGCCGCGTTCCGCATCGACGTGTCGCTGGGCGGCACCTACAAGTACATCCAGGGGCACTTCGTCGCCGGCGTCAAGATGACCGGCGTCGCGACCGGTGTCGGGCCGTATTACGGCGTGTACGTTCCGCCGCGGCTCGCGCTGTGAGTGTTGGGCGCGTCGTGCCGTGCGCGGCGCACCAGCATCAGCAGTGCGAAGAGCGTCACGGCCGGGCCGATCTGCGGCACCTGCAGCCACGGGTTCAGGTATTCGGCGATCGGCAGTGCCCACATCAGCGCGATCGCGGCCTGTTCGCCCCGCAGCCAGCCGTCGCGCCAGCCGATCGACAGCATGCAGGCGATCGGGATCGCGAGCCACGCGAGCTCGTAGTGCCATACGTACGGGTTCGCCACGAGCGTCGCGACCGCCAGGACGGCCGCGCGCACGCGGGTGTCGCGCGATTGCGTCCAGACGACGCAGGCGGCGGCGATCGCGATCGCGGCGATGCCGGCATGGGCGACATACGCGGCGTCGAGCGGCACGCCCGCGAGGCGGAACGCCGCGAACGGCGTCGGCGACGCGAGCCAGAACCCGACGCCATGCTCGAGGATGATCGAGCGGACGAGGCCGGTGCTCGCGACGAACAGGCGCGGCGACTCGATGCCGCAGACGAGCACGCTCGACGCGACGAATGCGCCGGTCGCGAGCGCGGCCCACATGATCGTGCGCCATGCGCGCACGGCGACCAGCACGAACGGGAACAGCAGCGCCATCTGCGGCTTGACCGACAGCAGTGCGATGCAGAGGCCGGCCCACGGCGGTCGACGCTCGGCCCAATAAACGGCCAGCGCCGCACACGCTGCGGTCAGGAACGCGTTCTGCCCGAGCGTCGCGGTGACGAACACGCACGGCGCGGCGATCAGCGCGAATGCGCCGGCGCGCGCTGCGCCGGGGATCGCGCGGAGGCCGGATACGCGCCACGCGGCGAGGCCGAGCATGAGCACGCCGAGCGCGACGAACAGCGGATAACCGAGCGCGAACGGCAGCAGCGCCAGCGGCGTCACGAGCAGCAGATAGGTGGGCGGGTACAGCCACGGCGCGAAGACGTCGCGGGGAAGGTGCGGGAACAGCCCGGTCGTCAGCCGCGAGAAGGCGGAAAAATCGTACGCCTGCGATGGCGCGCCGTGCAGCATGACGTACGACGCGGACCAGAACACCGAGAAGTCGGCGCCCGGGCGCGGCATCACGCCGCCGGTGGCGGACGCGTGACGCGCGACCGCCGTCCAGATCGCGATGAACACCGCGTACGACATCAGCACCAGCACGCTGTACAGGACGACGCGTCGCGACGTGAGCCACGCGACGACCGGCCGCTCGGCCGCGCGTGTCGATTGCCGGAGGATGTCCAATTGACGCGGCCCGGTGCTACTTGAACGACGTCTTGCGGGCGGCGATGCCCGCGGCCGCGGGTGTCGCGGCCCGGCGGCGCGCCGAGGGCGCACGCTTGAGCGGAAACTGCAGCAGCTTCGATGCCGGTCGCGCGGCCGCATCGCGCTCGGCACGGTAGTGCCGCCTCACGAGATAGACGGGGCGTTGCTTCGATTCGTGATAGATCCGGCCGAGGTATTCGCCGATCACGCCGATACCGATCAACTGGATGCCGCCGACGAACAGCACGACGGAAATCAGCGACGGGTAGCCGTGCACCGGATTGCCATACAGCAGCGTGCGCGCCACGATGAAGGCGCCATACGCGAGCGACAGCATCGCGAACGTGAGGCCGACATAGGTCCACACGCGCAGCGGCACCGTGCTGAAGCTCGTGATGCCCTCGAGCGCGAAATTCCAGCGCCGCCATCCGGAGAATTTCGAGCGGCCGCCGCTGCGCGCCGCGCGCGTGTATTCGATGATCTCGGTACGGTAGCCGACCCACGCGAACAGGCCTTTCATGAAGCGCCGCCGCTCGGGCAGCGCGCGCAGCGCGTCGACGACCTCGCGGTCCATCAGCCGAAAATCGCCGACGTTCTCCGGCATCTCGACTTCGGAGAGCCGGTTGTGCACGCGGTAGTAGAGCGCGGCGGCCACGCGCTGCATCAGCGGATCGCACCGGCGGTCGGTGCGCTTCGCGGCGACGACCTCGGCGCCGGCGTGCCAGCGTTCGAGCATCGCGGGGATCAGCGCGGGCGGGTCCTGCAGGTCGGCGTCGATCAGGATCACGGCCGCGCCGGCGGCTTCGTCGAGGCCCGCGGTGAGCGCCGCTTCCTTGCCGAAGCGGCGTGTGAGATCCACGACGTGCACGCGCGGGTCGCCGGCGGCGACCGACAGCAGCCGGTCCAGCGTGCGATCGCGGCTGCCGTCGTTGACGCAGACGATCTCGAAGCGCACCGACGCCACCGACTCGAGAACGGGCAGCGTTTCCGCAAAGAATGCGTCGATCGTTTCTTCTTCGTCGTGAAAAGGCACGACGAGCGATATCAGCGGCTTCCTGGCATGCGTCGACACGTTGCGGCCCCCCGGAGAGATTCGGCCTGCGTTGCACGGTAGGTTTGCGTTGTCGTTTGCCGAACGGGGCGACCCGATTCGGGGCGAAGGCGGTCCCGGCCAGCCTTTCCACCGTGGAACGGACGACATGGGCTCTCAATATTGTACGAAGTATTCGGGATTCGACAAGGCGCGAATCGCGCACGCGGCGTGCGGCGCGGGCCCGAATGATCGGTTGAAGACCTTCGCGGGCCCGCCCGCGTCCAGGAACCGCGCGTCACTCGACCGTCACCGATTTCGCCAGGTTCCTCGGCTTGTCGATATCCGCGCCCCGCAGGCACGCCGCGTGATACGCGAGCAACTGCAACGGCACGACGTGCAGAATCGGCGACAACAGCCCGTAGTAATCGGGCATGCGCAGCACCGACACGCCTTCGCCATTGTCGATCCGCGTATCGGCGTCCGCGAACACGTAAAGCTGGCCGCCGCGCGCCCGCACTTCCTGCATGTTCGACTTGAGCTTTTCGAGCAGCGCATCGTTCGGCGCGATCGTCGCGACGGGCATCGTATGCGTGACGAGCGCCAGCGGCCCGTGTTTCAGCTCGCCGGCCGGATACGCTTCCGCGTGAATATACGAAATCTCCTTCAGCTTCAACGCGCCCTCGAGCGCGATCGGGTAGTGCAGCCCACGCCCGAGAAACAGCGCGTTTTCATGCTGCGAGAATTCCGCCGCCCAGCGCTCGATCTGCGGCTCCAGCCCCAGCACGTCTTCGAGCGCGCCGGGCAGGCGCCGCAACTGCGTCGTATAGCGCGCGAGCTGCGCATCGTCGACGTAGCCGCGCAGCCGCCCGAGCGTGACGGCGAGAATGAACAGCGCGGCGAGCTGCGTCGTGAACGCCTTGGTCGACGCGACGCCGATTTCCGGGCCGGCCCGCGTCAGGAAGCGCAGGCCGGTCTGGCGCATCATCGCGCTGGTCGGCACGTTGCAGATCGCGAGCGTGTCGATGTGGCCGAGCGCCTGCGCGTACTTGAGCGCGGCGAGCGTGTCGGCGGTTTCGCCGGATTGCGACACGCTGACCACCAGCGTATTCGGCATCGCGAGCGCGTCGCTGTAGCGGTATTCGCTCGCGATCTCGACCTGCGCGGGGATGCGCGCGATCGTCTCGAGCCAGCGGCGTGCAGTCAGGCCGGCGTAGTGGCTCGTGCCGCATGCGAGGATCAGCACGTTGTCGATCTGCTCGAACGCGCGCGGGGCGTCGGGGCCGAATACGGCCGGATCGAACAGTCCTGCATCGGGGATCGTCGCGGCCACGGCCTGCGGCTGCTCGAAAATTTCCTTCTGCATGAAATGCCGGTATGGCCCGAGCTCGACCACGCCCTGCACGGACGGAACGGTTTGTATCGCGCGTTCGATCGGCGTGCCGGTGCGATCGAGCACCCGCACGCCGCCCGGCGTCAGTTCGACGATGTCGCCTTCCTCGAGAAAGATGAAGCGGTCGGTGATGCCGGCGAGCGCGAGCGCGTCGGACGCGAGAAAGCACTCGCCGTCCTTCACGCCGACGACGAGCGGCGAGCCGGCCCGCGCACCGATCAGCCGCTGCGGCTCGCGCTTGCTGAACACCGCGATCGCATACGCGCCGTGCAATTGCGAGGTCGCGTCGCGGACGGCGGCGAGCAGGTCGCCGCGATACTTGCTGTGGATCAGGTGCGCGACCACCTCGGTGTCGGTCTGGCCGTCGAACTCGTAGTGTTCGGCGGATAGTTGCTTGCGCAACGTCTCGTGGTTCTCGATGATGCCGTTGTGCACGAGCGCGATTTCGTCGCGCGAGAAGATCGGATGCGCGTTGCAGGTCGCCGGTGCGCCGTGCGTAGCCCAGCGCGTGTGCGCGATGCCGGTGCTGCCGGCCAGGCCGGCGCTGCGCACGTGGGCGTCGAGATCCGCCACGCGCGACATGCTGCGCTCGCGGCGTGCCTGGCCGTCGACGACCGTCGCCACGCCGCATGAATCGTAGCCGCGATATTCAAGGCGGCGCAAACCTTCGATCAGAATCGGGACGATGTCCCGTTGCGCGACCGCGCCGACGATGCCACACATGACACGTCTCCTTCCCTGTAGATTCCCCCGGACCGTGCGCACGCGTGGATCAGCGTGACACGGTCTCCGTTGTCGCCGCCGTCGTGAAGCCGCATTGAGCGGGCGCGACCGGGTCGGCCATCCGGCTTTCGAATGCCAGATAAAGCGCTTCCTCCAGGACGTTCCAGTGTGCGCCGTGCCGGTACGGGCCCGATAGCGCATGCCAGCACGCGACCGTGTTCCTGTCGTTCATCTTGAATGCGACCAGTGCGATCAAGCCCCACGGATAATCGGAGCTGGCCAGTTGCAGCCAGGTCTTGGCGTACTTCTGCATCCACTGCGCGTAGAACACATCGTTCGATTGCTGTGGAATCTGAATGCCCGACAGGAGCGGAAAGATCTGCGCCACTTTCGCCGGATAGAACGTCGTGTCGCTGATGCGCTGCGTGCTCGCGCGAAAGCCCGACTGCGTGCCGCGCCAGAACACCTTCAGGATCGCGGACGCGAGCCGGTCGGCGCGCTGGCTCCACGGGCCGGCGCGCGTGGAGTCGCCATGCCGGACGTAATACGCGGCGAGCGCCTGGAACGCGCTGTGTACCTCGACGTTGTCCATCAGCAGCGCGACGTGCAGCGTCGACGAGATCTGATAGACGCCCGTGGGCTTGCTGAGCAGCGTATCCAGATGCGCACCGGCGCGATTCAGGCTGAGTTCCCATGCGGCGGGCAGGCCGTCGGGCGGCGCGAAGCGGGCGAGCAGTTCGATCCAGGTCGCCATCATCGCGTCGTCGGCGTCGGCTTCGGCGCATGAACTGTACTGGCCGCTCTTCACGCAATAGCGATCGAAGCCGCCGTCCGGCCGCTGGCGCGGCAACAGCCACGCGATCCATGCGAGCGCGGCCTGACGGGCGTCGAGGCCGGCATCGGCGGCGCCGAGCAATGCCTTCGCCGCGAAATACGGATCGATGCCGGCGCCGTTCAGGCGCACGGTGATCGCCCCGTCGGGACGTTGGTAGAGTCCGTTGAGTTGCAGTTCGGCGGCGCTCGCCTGCGGTGCGACGCCGCATGCGGCGACACAGCAGGCGATGCACCACAGGCGGCATAGCCGGGCGGTGGCCGTCACGCGTGCGCGTGCGGCCGGGAAAAGCGCGGGCCGGTTCATGATGGGGGGCTCCTGCGCGGTGGTCCTGCGCAAATTCCGCCGGGCGCGGCGTTGGCCGCGTCGCGCGCCGGCGGGTGTGTCGATGTCGCGGCTCAGTGCACCTTGGCGCTGGTGAACTTGAGACTGGTCCCGCTGTTCGCGGTCACGAGCCAGTACGTCGAGTCGGTGATGACGACGCTACCGAGGCCTTGCGTGATCAAGGGCAGCGAGAAGGCCTTCTTCGGCAGCAGCCACGTCATGTTCGCGAGGCTGGTCGGGTGGCTGGCGGCGAATGCCCAGCCGCTGCCCGTATCGGTGGCCGACCACGTGACGTTCAGGCGTGCGCGGTCGAACACCGTGATGTCGGTCATCGTGTACCACTTGAACTGACCCGTGAGCTTCAGCATGTTGGCTTGATTGAAGATCGCGGACAGCGTCGACGTGTAGGACGATGCGCCGAGCGGGTGTGCATAGATCAGCCGGCTCGTGCGGTTCGCGACGACGAAGTTCATCAGCGATGCGTACCAGTTGTTCACATCGGCAGTCGGCACCGCATACTGCTGGAACTCCTCGAACGTCGCGTACTTGCCGAACGGCATCACCGGGTAAGCCCACAGGCCCGGGTTCAGCAGCGCGCCGTTGCGGTATGCGCGGGTCGGCGCCGAGCCGGTGTGGCCGGTGAAGTAATAGCCGTTGAAGCCGTTGCTTTCGAGCCAGTTGACCGACCACGTCGGCGTGTTGCCTTCCGGCGCCGCGTACTCGACATCGGGCAAGGCTGTCGTCGCCTGGACGGCCTGGTGGTTCATCACCAGGTACTGCGTGAACGTGCTCGCGTTCGTTTCGCTCGCATTCGCCCCCCAGTAGTCGTGAATCCAGCCGCCGTGGCTGCCGACGCGATGGCCCTTGCTCACGAAATACTTGAGGAGATTCTGCGCGGACGGGTTGTTGGCGAGATTGATGCCGCCACCGTCGCCGAAGGCCGCTTCATCGGGGCCGGCCGTGACCACGAGCGAGAACGGCCCGTTGTTCCATACGCCGAGACTCTTCAGGTAGAGCGCCGGCTGGATCTGGTCGCCCGCGCAGAAGTGCCAGTTGAACACGAGCCCGGCCATCGCCTTCGGCAACGGCGACAGCGACGGCAGATTCAGCATCTGCGTGCCGAAATAATGCAGGTAGCCGTGAATCAGCATGCCGTCGGTCTGGCCGTCGAGGTAGGCGAGCGGCAGGTTGACGAACAGCACGCCGCCGTTGCCGTACGTGTTGTAGCCGGACACCAGCCCGAAAGTCGGCGAGGTCAGGATCGTCGTGCCGGTGTACGTCCCCTGGGTGACGAAGCTCGGATAGCTGAGGAAGCCGTACACGTAGCCGGAGATGCCTTCGAGCGTGTCGGCGGTGGTGGCCAGCGTCGACGCGAGCGCGTTGGCCGTCTTGCCGGTCGACGTGCTCAGCAGCGAATTGGCGGTATACGTCGTGGTTTTCTTGAGCTTGCCGGCCACGGTGCCGGTCAGCTTCGGGGCCGTCTGGTTCAGCACGCCGCTGCCGGTGGACGGCGTCGTGTACTGGAACCATGCGCCGTGGTTGTAGTTGGCGAGGCCGCCGGGGTTCGACGGGCTCGCGGACAGGAACTGTGCGCTGCCCGACGTCGAAGTCGTCGACGTGCCCGAGGGGCTCGTCGCCGCGAACGCGCTGGCGGTCGTGGCGGTCGACGAAGTCGTGGTCCACGCCATCGACTTGCCGGGGGGCACCTGGAGCGTGCGCAGCCAGCTGCTCATGCCGGTTACGTTGCCGAGACCGATCATGTTGCCGCCGTATTGGTCATACAGCACATAGTCCACGCCGACCATGCTGCTGAAGCGCGATTTCGGGCTGACGTAGAAGCCGGCCGAATTCAGTACGCCGAAATCGTAGACGAGCATCACCTTGCCGCCGTTCAGCGCGTAGTTCTGAATCGCCGTCACGAGCGCGTCGGCGGCGGTCGTATGCACCTGATCGGGCAGGATCAGGCCCGGATACTGCGACAGCGTCGCGCCGGCCGCCATGAACTGGCTGTCGGTCATCACCTTGATCTGCAGCCCTTCCTCCTGGGCACTGTCGAGCCATGCGGATACGCGCGAATCGGGCAGCGTCAGCGTATCGGGCACCAACAGCAGAAGCTGGTTGGTGGCCGCCTGAACGCCGCCCGGACTGAATGCGAACGCGAGCGCGAACAGCGCGAACAGGATCCGCAAGAACTTGCCTGACTTTGCCAACATGGTGTGCTCCTCGCTCAAGGAATGGGGGGCGTGCGGCAGCCGGGATACGCGTGCCGCCAGGTCGAGCAATCCAGCCCCGTAGGTGTCGTGCGGCTGTCCGGTTCGTCGGGTATCGAGCGGTGCGTGTCAGGGCGGTCCGACTGCGCAAATGCGCCGGTGCGCCGCGCTGCCTTCGCCGGTGAGAGGACTCGATGCGACGCATTGAAAGAAGCGAACAACGTGCCATTGGCGCAGGAGGCCCGGTCCTGCGGGCTTCTTGCGCTGCAGGTCGCGCGGCACGGTCGCAAACCCGGCGGATTCGTTTCATCGCTGATACGGCGCGTTGGGACGCGCTATCAGCAGACGGAATCGCGATCGCGCGTCAGTGCGCCGGGCCAGCTCGCGCAGTAGGTATAGAGCGTGACCAGCAGGCCGATCAGCAGCGGCCCGCCGAGCAGGAAATAGCAGAAGGGCAAGAACAGCAGCGAGCCGTGATGGACGATCGTCGCGTGCAGCAGCATCACGAACGGCAGCGCGAACACGAAGTAGCCGAGCACCAGCAGCGACGCGACGGCTTTTTGCAGCAGCGAGAAATCGAGCGGGTAGTACAGTGCGGCCATGACCAGCGGAATCAGGGCAATCGCCGCGCCGTGCAGCACGAACATGTCGCGCAGATGCAGCTGCGGGACGTACGGGAACGTGCCGGGCGCGAGCCAGAAGTACGCGCAAATCAGCAGCTGGGTGAAGCTCGCGATACGTAACAGATATGCAACAGGCAGCCAGTGCGAGCGCCGGATGAACGATGCGGCGAAGCCGATCATACAGAGCGCGGTGGTGGCGACGAGCAGCGTGCCGCCCGGCATGCGGGCCGCGACGTCGATCGACAGCAGCGGCACGCGCGGTGCGTCGGCCGGATAACCGATCACGATCACATGAAGCGCCGGATCGATCTGGCGCGCGCCCCACGCCATCACCGCGCGCCAGTAGCGCCACGCGAGCGGCATTCCGAACCACAGCGACGCGTACAGCGCGGGTGTCAGCAGCGCGATCGACGACAGCCAGCGCTGCGGGTGCGCGTGGGTGCGCAGCGAACGGTCGACGGGGGGACGGACGGGATGCGTGTGCATGGCGCCCGCCCGCTTACCAGCGATAGAAGACGCTGAGCTCGCCGCCGATTCGTGAGTAATACGGGTTGTGGTAGTAGGCGAATTCGAGTTGCGTTCCCCACTTGCGCGTGACCCAGTAGCGCCATTTCGCGGTGATCTCGTGGCTGCGGAAATCCGCGATCTGCGAGCCCGAGCCGGTGACCTGATACGCTTCGCGGCCGACGCCGCCGCGCAGCACGATCACGCTCTTGCCGACTTCGCCGTAGGTGACGGCGCCGTAGTAGGCGGGCGCCTTCACCGATCCGGGCGAATCGACCGTATAGTTCGCGCCCGCCTCGAAAATCCACTTCGGCAATGCGTACCAGATCACGCCGGCGTGATAGAGCTGATCGCGGTGGCCGCTGCGGTTCCATGCGTAGCCGGCGCCGAGCGACACGACCAGCGAACGATCGGGCAACAGCTTGCGGTTGATCGACGCGTCGATGCGCGCACTCGGCAGGATCGTGCCTGACGTGGTGCCGGAAAAGCCGATCCCGCCGAACCAGTCGGGGCCGAGGTTCTGCACGTAGGTCAGCGCGCCGAGCTGCGTGTTCTCGCCGAAGCGGTGCAGTTGCGCCAGTTCGCCGAGCACGGTGCGGCTGCCGTCCTGATAGACGCCGCGCAGGTGCACGCCGTACCAGTCGCCGTAGCCGTGCGTCAGATGTGCGCTCGAATAGCCGAGCGACAGCTCGGTGTGCGATTCCTGCGGCGCCTGAACATGGGTGACGACTGCATCGGGCAGCGGCGGCCGGTTCGTATCCTCGGGCGTGAACTCGGCGAGCGGCACGCCGTCCGGCAGGCCTTCGGCCTCCACGCGCACGAACATCGATTCGTCGCGCATCCTTGGCGTGATGACGGTCGGGGGGGGCGGCTGCACGGCGGGCGCGGCGGCGGCATCGTCCGGCTGCTCCGCCAGCGCCGCGGGCGCGCCGAAGGCGACGCCGCACAGCATCGCGAGGGTGGCAACCGGCACGCGCGGGCCGCGATGGCTGGGGCGATCGGACATGAGGCGCTCCTTAACGGGATGTGTGGAACCAGCCGCTGCGCCACGCGACGAGATCGCCATGCACGCACGCATGATTGACGATCGATACGTCGCGCGCGCACGCGCTGACCGGATGACCGGCGACGCCGATGCGCGCACCCGTCAGTCGCAGCAAGCCGCCGGCCGACACGACGCCGTCGATGCAGCTCGCGTGGGCGAGCAACACGTCGTCGCGCGCGAATACCGCGCCGTGCAGCAATGCGCGGCGTTCGAGTTCGACGCGATGCGCCTTGACGCTGCCGCGCAGCACGCAGCCTTCGCCGAGGACGAGCGTCCCTTCGACGATCAGGTTGCCTTGCACGACCGTGTGCGCGGGCAGGCGAACGTCGCACGGCAGCAGGTAACGACCGTGCAGGAAGCGATGCGGCAGCGACGCGAAGTGACGGGTGAGCGTGATCGCGCGGCGCGGGGCGGCCGGTGTGTCGGCAGGCCGCTCGCCGGGTGCCGCGCCGAAGACGATCGGCTCGCCATACAGGCACGCGAAGCCGCCGGCGCCGCGCAGGCGCACCGTGTCGCCGACCACGACGCCGCGGAGCACCGCGCCGTCGACGTCGATCAGCGGCGCATGCGCGAGCGTGCCGATCGTCGCGCCGGCATGAATGTCGATGCGCTCGTCGGCGAACGCGTACGCGGCCCGCGCGCCGTCGTCGAGCGTGATCGAACGATCGGCGTAGAGCACGTCGTCGCGATGCGCATCGCGTGCGACATGGATCGCGTCCACATGCTCGACGGGCAGCCCGAGCGCTTGCCACGGCGGCGCGCCGGATGCATCCGGCGGCGGCGTGCCGGCCACGTGCGCGCGCAGCGCGTCGTGCCAGCGCGCGGCGAGCAGCGCCTGATCGACGAACGGCCCGTCGCCGATCGGCAGCGCCGCGACGTCGCTGCGCCGGATCAGTTCATGCAGCATCGGCAGGAACGGCAGGCTGAGCACGCCGGCCACCGGCACCATCACGTTGAAGGTCGTCATCGCTCATCGCTCCGGTTTCAACTGCCGGCGAAAACGCTCGGTCTTGTCCCATTTCAGTTCGCGGCGGAACGCGGCGTCGAGCGCGAGGCCCCACAGCGCGGAGACGACCGCCGCGATCGTCACGCAAAAGCCGACGACGTTGACCGGCACGAGCCGCAGCCGCGTCGCGCGGCCGTCGAGCCGCGCGGCGACGACGATCTCGAAGAACACGCCGAAGTTGCCGAAGGTACTGAACGAGAACAGTGCGAACAGCGACAGGAGCAGGCCGAGCGCGGTCGAGTTGACGCCGTTGAACAGGTAGAGCGCGAGCGCGGCGCTCCAGGCGATCGCGAGCAGCGCGGGCATCGCGAACACGCCGAGCAGCAGCGCGCCGTCGAGCCGGCAGCGTCGCGAGATCAGCGGGGTGCGCAGCACCGGAACCAGATAGCGCAGCATCGTCTGGTTGTGGCCCTTCGCCCAGCGCGTCAGTTGCCGCGCGCGGACGGCCCAGCGCTCCGGCACTTCCTCGTAGCATTCGGCGTGGTTCAGATAGACCGTGCGCCAGTCGCTCAGCAGCAGGCGGTAGGTCATGTCGGTATCTTCGGCCAGCGTGTCGTCGCACCAGCCGCCGACGGCGTCGAGCGCGCCCTTGCGGATGCCGCCGACCGTGCCGCCGTATTGCGGCACCAGGTTGAGATTGTTGCGGGCTTGCTGGTTGACCTGATAGCCGCCCGCGCGCTCGAGATCGAGCAGCCGCGCGAGCAGGTTGCTGTCGGCGTTCTGCGGCACGACGCGGCCCATCACCGCGCCGACTTCCGGGTCGAAGAACGGTGCGACCAGTTCCTTCAGCAGCCCCGGGCGCGGCAGGTAGTCCGCGTCGAATACCACCATGATGTCGCCGCGGATGAAGCGCAGCGCATCCTTCAGCGCGGCTGCCTTGCCGGGCTTGCCGGTCTCGCGGTGAAACGGCTGGATCAGTTCGGGCGCGAGTGCGCGGACTTCGTCGATCAATGCGCGCGTGTTGTCGGTCGAGCGGTCGTTGACCGGAATGATCGTCAGCCGGTCGCGCGGGTAGGTCGTCGCCAGCAGCGCCATCAGGCAATCGACGATGACGGTTTCCTCGTTGTGGGCGGCGACGAAGACGGTGAGCCGCGGCCAGTCGCCGTGGGTCATCGTCCGGTACGGCGCGTGCTGCGGCTTGAACAGGCGGTCGAGGCTGAATACGTAGTGCCGTGCGGCATACGCGCACGTCAACAGCGTGAACAGCCACAGGTACGCGACACACGGTATCAGCAGCAGCTCGGGGTCGAACGCGATGCCCGGCGGAGGGGAGAGTGGCGGCTCGAGCGACGTGTCCGTATCGGGCGAGGCCGGCGCGACGAGCGAGAGCGTCACGCTGTCGAGCGCGGTGCGCTCCATCGTGAGTCCGGTGGTTGCGGTCGTTGCGGCGGGCACGCCGAACCGGACCGGTTCGGCGATCGCCTGCGAGGCGGTGTCGCGCACGATGAGCGAGCAGGCAAGCACGATCAGCAGCAGGATGCCTTGCTCGCAGAGTGACGCCGCCAGCGTTTTCTTCATGTCCCCATCCCCGTGCCCGCAACGACGACCGATGAGAGCTGAAGGCGCTCCGTGGATCGCGCGGACGTCAATGGGAAACGATGGCGCATTCGTTGCAGGGCGGTTGTCGGCTGCCCCGGACGGACGTGTCGCGTCGTCTCCCGGCTTCGTTGCTTTGGTGTTCCCGTCCGTCTGCTGCGATGCGAGTGCTTCGGGACGCACGTGTCCGACATCAAGCAAGGCGTGAGCCATCTGCCGCGATGCCCCGCGCAGCAAGGGGGCGCGCGCGGGGAACGGATGCGGCGCGCGTGCAGCCCGCGTGTTTTGATTCACTGACGAATCAGCATGAGCACGTCGCATCCGACCCCGCACGGTCGGGCGCGCGCCGCGAGCGCGTCGCGCGGCGCCCGGCCGTCCAAGCCGCAGATGCCGGCTTGCCGGGTGCGGCTTGGCATGACGGGCCGTCGTGTGCCGGTCGGCGTGCACGCGTCGGCCCCGCGATTACCACGGCGCACTGCTTTCACATGAGACAAATGGACCGGACTCCGATGTATTCGCCGGTTTCGAATCCGCGTTACACATCCGCAACATTTCCCGCGCCCCGATTCGTGTGATGCAAGGCAGCGTCGGATGTCGATGAAATCCTGCGCGCGCGACGACGGTCGACGCTCGAGTGCGCACCGCGCACTGCACAGACGAAAGGGGCGAATCGAGGCGACGCAACGCGCGTCGAAAGGTCAACGCGATCCGCATCGTCACGGGGGCGCGACCTGCATGCGCGATTCGTCGGACGACGTCGTCAGACGGATCGCGCGAACGTCCGACTGTTTATCGGT
Source organism: Burkholderia sp. A2 (assembly GCF_001729305.1). Taxonomy (NCBI): domain Bacteria; kingdom Pseudomonadati; phylum Pseudomonadota; class Betaproteobacteria; order Burkholderiales; family Burkholderiaceae; genus Burkholderia; species Burkholderia sp. A2. The sequence continues at coordinate 201,566 of NZ_LZXX01000057.1, forward strand.
GTCGCGTCGATCCGGCGATGCGGGCGTCCGTAGCAGTTGTGAAACATTCCGTCACGTACCGTTCGCGGGCAATGGCCGCCGAGCGAAGCGGGCCGCGACGCGAGCCGGCTGGTTTGAATATTGCTGGTGTGGGAAGACGTGACGCTCGACACGGCGAGGAACGACTCATGACGTGATTGATCCAGTGCAACGGGACGCCGGTAGTACGACGATTCGCGCGGCCCGGACCGCGCGGACGAAGCGGTGCGCTCGCCCCGCAACACCGCCGCGTGTCGCTCGCGTGCGAATACGGGATGCGCCGCCCGAATACATGCTTCGCGCCACGTGCAGGATCGCCAGGCGCGAAGCGGGCTAAACGAGGACAACGATGAAGAAGATCTTGCTTGTGTTCGGGACCCGGCCGGAGGCCATCAAGATGGCGCCGCTGGTGCGTGCGCTGAAGGCGCAGGCGGATGTCGACGCTCGCGTGTGCGTGACCGCGCAGCATCGGGAAATGCTCGATCAGGTGCTGACGCTGTTCGACATCAAGCCCGACTACGATCTCAACCTGATGCGGCAAGGCCAGACGCTGACCGACGTGACGACCGGCATTCTTCAGGCGATCGGCATCGTCTTCGACGATTTTCGGCCGGACGTCGTGCTGGTACACGGCGATACGACGACCACGCTCGCGGTGAGCCTGGCCGCGTTCTATCGCTATCTGCCGGTCGGTCACGTGGAGGCCGGCTTGCGCAGCGGCGACATCTGGTCGCCGTGGCCGGAGGAGCTGAATCGCCGCGTGACCGATGCGGTGTCGTCATGGCATTTCGCCCCGACCGGGCAGGCACGCGACAATCTGCTGAGCGAGGGCGTGCCGGGCGGGGCGGTCTCGCTGACCGGCAACACCGTGATCGATGCGTTGCACGAGGTCAAGCGCATGCTCGATTGCACCGCCGCGCTGTCGGACAAGATCGCCGCGTACTTCCCGTTTCTCGAACCGTCGCGGCGCGTCGTGCTGATCACCGGCCATCGCCGCGAAAGTTTCGGCGAACCGTTCCGGCATTTCTGCGACGCGCTGTGCACGCTGGCGAACCGCTATCGCGATGCGCAGTTCGTCTATCCGCTGCACCTGAACCCGAACGTGCGGGACCCGGCGCGCGCGCGGCTCGGCGGCGTGCCCAACATCTACCTGATCGAGCCGCAGGAATACCTGTCGTTCGTATTCCTGATGTCGCGCGCGCATTTCATCATCACGGATTCGGGCGGCATTCAGGAAGAAGGGCCGGCGCTCGGCAAGCCGGTGCTCGTCACGCGCGAGACGACCGAGCGGCCCGAAGCGATTCAGGCCGGCACCGCGCGGCTCGTCGGCACCGATCAGGACCGGATCGTGTGGGAGGCGTCGCGGCTGTTCGACAGCGAGAGCGCATACGAGGAAATGTCGCGCGCGAGCAATCCGTACGGCGACGGCCACGCGAGCGAGCGGATCGTCCATGCGCTGATGCGCACGCCCGGCGTATCCACGAAGACGACCAGCTTCTCGATGGGCGCCGCGGAGATGCCGTTCAACGCGCTCACGCTCGGGTTGCAGGCGTTGCGGTCGCCGTGAGGAAGATCGCCCGCTAGCGCGTTGCGGCGCGTTCGGCGCAACCATCAAGCATCCGGTCCGGCCGCGAGGTCGCCGGATGTTTGTCTATGTGCGACCCGGAACGCACGCATCCCGACGCACTCGGAAGTCACACCAATGACACGTCCGGTCCCCGGCCGTGCCTTCTCCCCGCTTGCCTAAAACTCCCGAATCGCCGGGAGCCGACGTCAAATCCGAAATGGTTCGATAATGCGGACGGCGATCCATGCGGACGAGCGCCGGCCGGGGCGAAGGTGAAAGGTTGCGCAGGCAACCGGCCGACGGCATCGTTCGCGGCATCCGCCCGACCGTGCGTGCACGCGACACGGTCGACGAAACGGCGCCACGCCTGCCTGATCGTTCGGAATGTGCGCCGCGCCGTTCGAATCCCCACTCGATGCCTGCCCGGCGGGCATCGCAACCAGGAGGTGAACGATGATCACGCTGACCGTCAACGGTAGCGAGCAGCACTTCGACGGCAATCCCGACATGCCGTTGCTCTGGTATCTGCGCGATGTGCTCGGCCACACCGGCACCAAGTTCGGCTGCGGGATGGCGCTGTGCGGTGCGTGCACCGTGCATCTCGACGGCGTCGCGATCCGCGCGTGCATCACGCCGGTCGCGGCGGCCGCGTCCCGGCGCGTGACGACGATCGAGGGGCTGTCGACGGATCTCACGCACCCGCTGCAACAGGCGTGGCAGGAACTGAACGTCGCGCAATGCGGCTACTGCCAGTCCGGGCAGATCATGCAGGCCGCGTCGCTGCTGAAGACGAATCCCCATCCGAGCGACGCCGACATCGACGATGCGATGTCCGGCAACATCTGCCGTTGCGGCACCTATACGCGCATTCGCGCGGCGATCCGGCTGGCCGTGCGCCGCGGAGGTGATGCATGAGCGCACCCGAACTCTCCGTCCACAACGAAAGCCGCCGCGCGCTGCTGCTCGGCTTCGCATCGGGCGGGCTGCTGCTCGCGTTCGGCGTGCCGACGCTCGCGCAGGCGGCCGCGCCGGTGCAGCCGCCCGTCAGCGCGAATCCGCAGTATGGCGGCGCCGGGATGCCGCACGGCTTGCGCGACGATCCGAACCTGTTCGTTGCGATCGCACCGGACGGCACCGTCACGGTGACCTGCATCCGTTCCGAGATGGGCCAGGGCGTACGCACGAGCGTCGCGCTCGTGGTCGCCGACGAACTGGGCGCGGACTGGGTGCGAGTGAAGGTCGCGCAAGCGGTCGGCGACGAGCCGCGCTACGGCAACCAGAACACCGACGGTTCGCGCAGCCTGCGCCAGAGCTTCGCCGCGCTGCGCCGTGCGGGGGCGGCCGCGCGCACGATGCTCGCGCAGGCGGCCGCTGCCGTGTGGGGCGTCGACGTGCGCCAGGTGAAGGTGACGGTGCACGAGGTCGTCGACACGCAAAGCGGGCGCAAGCTCGGCTTCGGCGAACTGGCCGCGAAGGCAGCCGCGCTGCCGGTGCCCGATACGAAAAGCGTGGCATTGAAGGCGCCGGCCGAATTCCGCTACATCGGCAAGGGCAAGACGGCGCTGATCGACGGACGCGACATCGTCGGCGGCCGCGCGCGGTACGGGATCGATACGCGGCTCGACGGCATGCTGTATGCGGTCGTCGCGCGACCGCCGGCGTACGGCGACACGGTCGCGTCGTTCGACGCATCGGCCGCCGAGAAGCTGCCGGGCGTCGTCAAGGTCGTGCAACTGGCGTCGACGCCGCTGCCGTCCGGCTTCCAGCCGCTCGGCGGCGTGGCCGTCATTGCGCGCGATACGTGGACGGCCATCCAGGCACGCGCGCAGTTGAAGATCGACTGGAAGCGCGGGCCGCATGCGGGCTACGACTCGGCCGCGTATCGCAAGACGCTCGAAGCGGCCGCCGCGCAGCCGGGCGACGTGATCCGCAACGACGGCGATGCCGCGGCCGCGCTCGCCGGCGCCGCGAAACGCGTGCGCGCGACGTACTACGTTCCGCATCTCGCGCACGCGACGATGGAGCCGCCCGCGGCGGTGGCGCGGGTGGCCGACGGCCGCTGCGAAGTGTGGACCTGCACGCAGGCGCCGCAGACCACGCGCGACGAGATCGCGAAGGCGCTCGGCGTGCCGGCCGAGCGCGTCACGGTCAACGTGACGTTGCTCGGCGGGGGCTTCGGCCGCAAGTCGAAGCCCGATTACGTGGTGGAAGCCGCGCTGCTGTCGAAGGCGGTCGGCGCGCCGGTGAAGCTGACGTTCACGCGCGAGGACGACATCGCGCACGACTACTTCCACGCGGTGTCGCTCGAAGCGTTCGACGGCGGGATCGATGCGGCGGGGAAGGTGGTCGCGTGGCAGCATCGCACGGTGGCGCCGTCGATCCAGTCGACGTTCCGCGCCGGCGTCGTGCACGAGCAGCCGGGCGAGCTCGCGCAGGGCATCGCGGATCTGCCGTTCGCGATTCCGAACGTGCGGATCGAGAATCCGGCGGCCGAAGCGCACACGCGGATCGGCTGGTTCCGCTCGGTGTACAACATCCCGCATGCGTTCGGCATCCAGAGCTTCGTGTCGGAACTCGCGCATGCGGCCGGCCGCGATCCGAAGGATTTCCTGCTCGACCTGATCGGGCCCGCGCGGCGTTTCGAGCCGCACATCACGGTGAAAAACGTGAACTACGGCGAGGATCCGGCGCTGTATCCGGTCGATACGGGCCGGCTGCGGCGCGTGGTCGAGACGGTCGCGCGCGAAGCCGGCTGGGGGCGCAAGCTGCCGAAGGGGCGCGGGCTCGGGATCGCCGCGCATCGCAGCTTCGTGTCGTACACGGCAGCGGTGTGCGAGGTGCAGGTCGATGCGGACGGCAGGATCTCGGTGCCGCGCGTCGACATCGCGATCGACTGCGGGCCGCAGGTCAATCCGGAGCGGGTGCGCTCGCAGCTCGAGGGCGCGGTGGTGATGGGGCTCGGCATCGCGCTGCATGGCGAGATCACGTTCAAGGACGGCCGCCCCGAGCAGAGCAACTTCAACGGCTTCCAGGTGCTGCGGATGAACGAGGCGCCGCGCGAAATCCGCGTGCATCTCGTCGCGCCGGACGACTACGCGACGCCGCTCGGCGGTGTCGGCGAACCGGGCCTGCCGCCCGTCGCGCCGGCGCTGACCAACGCGATCTTCGCGGCGACCGGCACGCGCATCCGCAGCCTGCCGGTTGCCGATCAGCTCGCGAAGCCGCAGGCGGGCTGACGCGACGGCTGTCCCGCGCCGGGTCGCCCCGTGCGGCCCGGCCCACTTCCCGGATACGCGGACGAGCAGGCGCGTCGTTGTCGTTTGCGAACGACCGTGCTAAATTCCTGCCAGCACTTGGCGTCACGCAACCCTTCATTCGGCTGGCACGGCCAGCACCCCGGGAGGCAGCACGATGAGCCTGTTGATGTCGCGACGCGATCTTGCGTTCCTGCTGTATGACTGGCTCGACGCCGAAGCGCTCGTCGCGCTGCCGCGCTATGCGGAGCACAGTCGCGAGACTTTCGATGCGGTGCTCGACACCAGCGAGCGTATCGCCGAAGACCTGTTCGCGCCGCACGCGGCGCGCGGCGATCGCGAGGAGCCGCGGTTCGACGGCGAACGCGTGACGCTGATCCCGGAAGTCGAACCGGCCGTGCGCGCGTTCGCGGACGCCGGGCTGATCGCCGCGGGCCACGACGAAGCGCTCGGCGGCATGCGCTTGCCGAAACTGGTCGAAGCCGCGTCGTTCCTGTTCTTCCAGGCCGCGAACATCGCGACGGCCGCGTATCCGTTCCTGACCGTCGCCAATGCGAACCTGCTCGTCGCGCACGGCAGCGCCGCGCAGATCGACGCGTTTGCGCGCCCGGAGCTGGAAGGGCGCTTCCTCGGCACGATGTGTCTGTCCGAACCGCAGGCCGGCTCGTCGCTGTCCGACATTGCGACGCGCGCCGATTTCGAATGCGATTCGCCGCTCGGTGCGCGCTACCGGCTGACCGGCAACAAGATGTGGATTTCCGGCGGCGAGCACGAGCTCGCGGAGAACATCGTCCATCTCGTGCTCGCGAAGATTCCCGACGAGCACGGCCGGCTGCAGCCCGGCACGCGCGGCATTTCGCTGTTCATCGTGCCGAAGTTCCTGACGGGTGCCGATGGCGGCGCGAACGGCGAGCACAACGACGTCGTGCTCGCCGGGCTGAACCACAAGATGGGTTATCGCGGCACGACCAACTGCCTGCTGAATTTCGGCGAAGGGACGCGGTACCGGCCGGAAGGGCGAGCGGGCGCGATCGGCTACCTGGTCGGTCAGCCGAATCACGGGCTGGCCTATATGTTCCACATGATGAACGAAGCGCGCATCGGCGTCGGCGCGGGCGCGGTGGCGCTCGGCTACACCGGCTATCTGCATGCGCTCGACTACGCGCGCAACCGTCCGCAAGGGCGCCCGCTCGGGCCGGCCGGCAAGGATGCGGCCGCGCCGCAGGCGCCGATCGTCGACCATCCGGACGTGCGCCGCATGCTGCTCGCGCAGAAGGCGTATGTCGAAGGCGGCCTCGCGCTGATCCTGTATTGCGCGAAACGCGTAGACGAAGCGCGTGCGTACGACGATGCGGCGGTGCGCGCCGATGCCGCGCGGCTGCTCGACATCCTGACGCCGATCGCGAAAAGCTGGCCGTCGCAATGGTGTCTTGCCGCGAACGATCTCGCGATCCAGGTGCACGGCGGCTACGGCTACACGCGCGACTATGCGGTCGAACGGCTCTATCGCGACAATCGCCTGAACCCGATTCACGAAGGCACGCACGGCATCCAGGCGCTCGATCTGCTCGGCCGCAAGGTTGTGCAGGACGATGGCGCGTCGCTGCGCGCACTCGATGCACGCATCGGCGCGACCGTCGAGCGCGCGCAAGCGCTGGAGGCCGGCACGCGCGAGCAGGCCGATGCGTTGGCGCGGCGCTGGGCGCGGCTGGGCGACGTCACGCGGGAACTGGGCGCGATCGGCGATCCGCAGACGCGGCTCGCGAACGCGAGCGTGTATCTCGAAGCGTTCGGCCATCTCGTCGTCGCGTGGCTGTGGCTCGACGTGACGCTCGCCGCGCACGGGCGCGACGGCGATTTCCACGACGGCAAGCGCGCGGCGGCCCGGTACTTTTTCCGCTGGGAACTGCCGAAGGTGGATGCACAGCTCGACCTGCTGTCGAGCGTCGACACGACGACGCTCGACATGCGCGATGCGTGGTTCTGACCGTGGCTTCAACGACATTCCGGAATGCCGACGATGTTGCCGATGCCGTCGGGCATCGCATACGCGTCGTGAACCGGCCGCGCGGGGATGTCCCGCACACCGTACCGATGCCCGGCCACGCCGCGCAAGGAGAGATAAGCGCATGAAAGCCTTGTTGTGTACCGCATTCGGCCCGATCGACCGTTTGCGCATCGCGGACGTCGCGATTCCCGAACCGGCTGCCGGACAAGTCCGGATCCAGGTGAAGGCGGCGTCGCTGAACTTCCCCGACGCGCTGATCGTCCAGGGGCTGTATCAGGTGAAACCGGCGCTGCCGTTTTCGCCGGGCGCCGAGTTTGCCGGCGTGGTCGACGCGGTTGGCGAGGGCGTCACGGCATGGCGGCCCGGCGATTCGGTGATGGCGTTTACCGGCCACGGCGGGTTCGCGCAGCAGTGCGTGGCCGACGCGCACCAGCTCGCCGCGCTGCCGCCCGACATGACGTTCGAGCAGGGCGCGGCGCTCGTGCTCGCGTACGGCACGTCGCTGCACGCGCTGCAGCAGCGGGCGCGTCTGCAGGCGGGCGAGACGCTGCTCGTGCTCGGCGCGGCCGGCGGCGTCGGGATCGCCGCGATCGAGATCGCGAAAGCGCTCGGTGCGCGCGTGATCGCGGCGGCGTCGAGCGCGGACAAGCTCGCGCTGTGCCGCGAGGCGGGCGCCGACGAGACGATCGACTATGCGACCGAGGACCTGCGCCGCCGCGTCGACGAACTGACCGGCGGGCGCGGCGCCGACGTCGTCTACGATCCGGTGGGCGGCGCATACAGCGAAGCGGCGCTGCGTGCGACCGCGTGGCGCGGCCGGTTTCTCGTGGTCGGCTTCGCGGCCGGCGAGATCCCGAAGCTTGCGCTGAACCTCGCGCTGCTGAAGGAGCGCGACATTCTCGGCGTGTTCTGGGGCGATGCGGTGCGTCGCGATCCGGCGCAGCATGCGGCGAACATGCGGCTGCTCGCCGAATGGTTCGCGGCCGGCAAGGTGCGGCCCACGATCACCGAACGCGTGTCGCTGGACGGCGCGGCCGATGCGATCGCGCGGATGGCGAACCGGCGGGTGAAGGGCAAGGTGGTGATTTTGCCGGACGCGTGATCCGGTTTCGCCGCGCGCTGCTTCGACGCAGGCCGCGCGGCCTGGGCTTCACGAAAGCGGGCGCGGTGCGATCGATTGTAAAGGCGTCGCGACCCGACAGTCGGGCGCACGATGTCGATCGGCGCTGAAGCGAACGCCGCAGCGGCTTCAATCCTTCGGCAAACGCAGCGTGTCGAGCGCGAGCTGCGAAAACTCGACCCAGAACCGTTCGTTCGCGATGCCGGCCTGCAGCACCAGATGCTGCAGGCGCTTCGTGCGCGAATCGCCGGCCACCGAAGCGCCGTCCGCCGGATCGCCGTCCGCCGGATCGCCGGCCGCCAAAAAATCACGCGCCTCGATCTGCAGATACAAGTCCAGCTTTTCCTGATGCAGCGCGATGCGTCGCCGGATCTCGTCCTCGAGGCCGGCCGGCCCGAGCACGGCTTCCGCGCGCAGGCGCACCATCAACGCCTCGCGCAGCGGCGTCGGATCTTCCGGTTCGGCGATCCAGCGGCGCAATTCCTTCTTGCCGGCCGGCAGGATCCGGTACGCGCGCTTGCGGCCGCGGCCGGACTCGGCGGGCAGCGATTCGATCCAGCCCGTTTCCTCGAGACGCCCGAGTTCGCGATAGATCTGCTGGTGCGTCGCCTGCCAGAAATAGCCGATCGATCGATCGAAACGGTCGGCGAGCTCGGACCCCGAACCGGGGCGTTCGGCGAGGGCGGTGAGAAGCGCGTGAGGCAGGGACATGTCGGATCGGGGAAGGCTGCGCAATGAACCGAATCTTGCCATATCGGTGCCGCGGCACAAACGGTGGGGCCTCTTTGTGCAACATGTTGCATAAACGAAATCGACGCGCTACCATCTGTGCAACTTGTTGCATAAAAAATGGAGACGCCCCGATGACCTTCCGTTATCCGCATTTGATGACCCCGCTCGAACTCGGCTTCACGTCGCTCAGGAATCGCGTGTTGATGGGCTCGATGCACGTCGGCCTCGAGGAAGCGCCGAACGGCTTCGAGCGGATGGCTGCGTTCTATGCGGAGCGCGCGCGCGGCGAGGCCGGCCTGATCGTCACGGGTGGATTCGCGCCGAACGAGCGCGGCCGTCCGGGGCCGGGCGGTGCGATGCTGACGACCGAAGCGGAGGCCGAACACCATCGTGTCGTGACGCGCGCGGTGCACGCGGAGGGCGGCCGGATCGCGTTGCAGATCCTGCATTTCGGGCGCTACGCCTATCATCCGGCGCTCGCGGCGCCCAGCGCGCTGAAGGCGCCGATCAACCGGTTCACGCCGCATGCGTTGACGAGCGACGAGGTCGACGAGACGATCGCCGATTTCGTGCGATGCGCGGCGCTCGCGCAGCACGCGGGCTACGACGGCGTCGAGATCATGGGGTCCGAGGGCTACCTGATCAACGAATTCATCGCCGCGCGCACGAACCATCGCGACGATGCGTGGGGCGGCGCGTACGACAACCGCATCCGCTTCGCGGTCGAGATCGTGCGGCGCGTGCGCGAGCGTGTCGGCACGAATTTCATCGTCATCTACCGGCTGTCGATGCTCGATCTCGTCGAAGGCGGCTCGACGCTCGACGAGGTGATCCGGCTCGCGCAGGCGATCGAGGCGGCCGGCGCGACGATCCTCAATACCGGCATCGGCTGGCACGAGGCGCGCATTCCGACCATCGCGACCAAGGTGCCGCGCGCCGCGTATGCGTGGGTGACGCGGCAACTGATGGGCAAGGTCGGCATCCCGCTCGTCGCGACCAACCGGATCAATACGCCGGAAGTCGCCGAGCAACTGCTCGCCGACGGCTATTGCGACATGGTGTCGATGGCGCGGCCGTTCCTTGCCGATGCCGATTTCGTGCGCAAGGCGCGCGAAGGGCGCGCGGACGAAATCAACACGTGCATCGGCTGCAACCAGGCGTGTCTCGATCATACGTTCAGCGGCCGGATCACGTCGTGCCTCGTGAATCCGCGCGCGTGTCATGAAACCGAGCTCGTGATCCAGCCGGCGCCGCGGCGCAAGCGGATCGCGGTGGTCGGCGCGGGGCCGGCCGGCCTCGGCTTCGCGGTCACGGCGGCCGAACGCGGTCACGCGGTCACGCTGTACGAAGCCGGCGCCGAGATCGGCGGCCAGTTCAACATCGCGAAGAAGGTGCCCGGCAAGGAAGAGTTCAACGAGACGCTGCGCTATTTCCGCCGGCAGATCGAATTGCGCGGCATCGCGCTGCACGTCAATACGCGTGCGACCGCCGAGATGCTGTTGCAGGGGGAATTCGACGAAGTGGTGATCGCGACGGGCATCGTGCCGCGCACGCCGCCGATCGACGGCGTCGGGCATCCGAAGACGCTCGGCTATCTCGACGTGCTGCGCGACGACAAGGCCGTCGGTCGCAACGTCGCGATCGTCGGCGCGGGCGGCATCGGCTTCGACGTCGCCGAATATCTCGTTCATCGCGACGGCGGCGAGCGTGTCGATGCGGAGCGGTTCTTCAGCGAATGGGGCGTCGACCGGTCGTATGCGAATGCCGGTGGCCTGGGTGAAGCGCGGCCCGAACCGGCGGCGCGGCACGTGCACCTGCTGCAGCGCAAGGCGTCGAAGGTCGGCGACGGGCTCGGCAAGACCACCGGATGGATTCACCGTACCGCGCTGAAGGCGCGCGGCGTCGGGATGTCGTCGTCGGTCACATACCGGCGGATCGACGACGACGGCTTCCACGTGACGATCGACGGCGTCGATCAGACGCTGCCGGTGGACAACGTGGTGATCTGCGCGGGGCAGGAGCCGTCGCGCGAGCTGGCGGCGCAACTGCAGGCTGCCGGATGCCGCGTGCATCTGATCGGCGGCGCATACGAGGCCGCCGAACTCGATGCGAAGCGCGCGATTCACCAGGGCACGACGCTGGCGGCGACCCTTTGATTGATACCGCCGTTTCTGTTTCTGTTCCGTCCCACCACATGACTGGAGACTGCGATGACGCATTCCCCGCTGCATGTTCATCCCGCCGTCGCGAAATCGCTCGACACATGGCATGCGATGGTCGAACGCAAGGATTTCGGCGCGCTGGAATCGATCGTCCACCCGGACGCCGTGTTCCGTTCGCCGATGGCGTTCAAGCCGTACGGGCCCGCGCCCGCGCTGTTGATGGCGCTGCGCACGGTGATCACGATCCTCGAGAATTTCACGTATCACCGCCAGTTCGCGGCCGACGACGGCAAGAGCGTCGTGCTGGAGTTCGGCGCGACCATCGGCGACAAGGCGCTGAAGGGGATCGACATGATCCGCTTCGACGACGACGGGCGGATCGTGGAGTTCGAGGTCATGATCCGGCCGTTCAATGCGCTGCAGGCGCTCGGCGCGGAAATGGGCGCGCGGCTCGGGCAGCAGTTGCCGGCGTTCAAGACCGGCGGTTGAGCGGTGCGGCGACTATCGTGCAACCGGCTTGCGGCCGCGTAGCCGGGCTGAGCGCGCGAGGTCGTGGGTAGCCTCGACGAGGCGCGCGGCAGGCGCGCGCGTGCGGACGCACGCGTTCGCGGCACACAACCGGCCGCAGGCCGACAAGCCGTGGGTGCAGTTCGGCTTCCCGCCGTAGACGCGCGGAGCGGCAACTCGAGCTGTCAAAATCCTGACGGATCAAGTTGATATATTGTATCATCTGACGTTTTCGTCGCCGGTCGGCCGGCTGCCCGGGCCGCTCGCGTGCGACGACATCCAACGAAGATCGATACGACGTGACGAGAACCGGACACACCCCGGCGCGCGGGGAGCGGCGCCATGCCGCGCCGCGCCGGAACGCGAGCGCCTGGCGCACGCGCGCGGCACGCAGTTGCACGACCTTGGTCGGCTGCGCGATCGCGACCACCGGCGCGCTGGCCGCCGAAGCCGCCGCATCGTCGCCGGACGACCGGCGCGCGCTGCCTGCGATCAACGTTACGGCTTCGTCCGCACCGGCCGACCCGCTGACGCAGCCGCTCGAAACCGGCTCGCGGCTCGGGCTCGCGAGCCTCGACACGCCCGCGAGCGTCGAAGCCGTCACGGCCGACACTATCGACGCACGCGGCGATCGCACGGTGCTCGATGCGGTCACGCGCACCGCGGGCTTCGCGAGCGCGATCGCGCCGGGCACCGGCGGCACCGCGTTGAGCGTGCGCGGCTTCAGCGGGCAGGAATCGGTGATGACGCTGCTCGACGGCGTGCGGCTGATGCCGGCCGCCGGCACGAGCACGTTTCCGTTCGACACGTGGTCGGTCGAGCGCATCGAGGTGTTGCGCGGCCCGGCATCGGTGCTGTACGGCGAAGGGGCGATCGGCGGGGTCGTGAGCGTGGTGCCGAAGCGGCCGCAGCGCACGCGCGAGACGACGCTGCAGGCCGGCGTCGGCCCCGACGGCGCGAAGCGCTTCGCGTTCGATACGACAGGCGCGCTCGGCCCGCGGGCGTCGTACCGCTTCTACGCGAGCAATGCGCGCGCGAACGGTCTCGCCGAGCGGGCCGACACGCATGCGACGGCCATCGGCGGCGCGCTGACATTCGACGTGAGCCCGCGACTCACGCTGACGCTTGACTACGACTACGGGCGCCAGATGCCCGCGACGTACTATGGCGTGCCCGCGCCGAACGGCGTGCTCGATTCGTCGCTGCGCAAGCTGAACTACACGGTTGGCGATGCGACGATTTCGTACTACGACCAGTGGACGCGCCTGTCGGCCAGCTACCGGCCCGCGCCCGGCGTGGCGATCGACAATCAGCTCTACTACCTGACGTCGAACCGCCACTGGCGCAACGCCGAATCGTATGCGCTCGACGCGGCGACGGGGCGCGTCGCGCGCGGGGACTATCTCGACATCGGCCACCATCAGCGGCAGATCGGCGACCGGCTGAGCGTGCGCATCGACGGCACGCTGTTCGGTCGCGCGAACCGTTTCGTCGTCGGCACGGAATTCAGCCGGATCACGTTCAGCGGCATCAACAATTCGCCGTACGGCGGCGAAACGTCGGTGCCGGCGCACGGCTTCGATCCCGGCGTATTCACGAGCCCCGACCCGACCGTGCCGCAGTTCGGCACGCGCGTGCGGCAGGCGGCGGTATTCGCGGAGAACCGGCTCGACGTGCTGCCGCGGCTCGCGTGGGTGAGCGGCCTGCGCTACGACCACATCGCGTTCAGCCGCGAACAGGCGGCGACCGGCGCGGGCTTCGACAAGCGGTTCGCGAACGTCGGCTGGCGCACCGGTTTCGTGTTCGACATCGCGCCGACGTTCAGCGCGTATGCGCAGTACACGACGGGCGCGGAGGGCGTCGGCTCCCTCGTGACGCTGTCCGCGTCGCAGGCGGGCTACCGGCTCGCGACCGGCGAACAGTGGGAAGCCGGGCTCAAGCAGACGCTGCTCGACGGTCGCGCGTACTGGACGTTCGCGGTGTACGACATCACGAAGCGCAACCTGCTCAGCACCGACCCGTTCAATCCGGCGCTGCGCCAGCAGGTCGGCCGGCAGTCGTCGCGCGGCGTCGAGCTGACCGGCGGCGCGCGGCTGCCGCGCGGCTGGACGATCGATGCGAACGTCGCGCTGCTGCGGGCACGCTACGACGCATTCAACCAGGCGGTCGGCGGCGCGACGGTGTCGCGGGCCGGCAACGTGCCGTCCGGCGTGCCGCAGCAGACGGCAAACCTGTGGCTCGGCTGGGCGTTCGCCGAGCGCTGGCGCGCGGATGCGGGCGTGCGCTACGTCGGCGCGACGTACGGTGACGACGCGAATCGCGTGCAAGTGCCGTCATACACGGTGTTCGATGCGTCGCTGCGCTGGCAGCCGACGTCACGCACCGAACTCGCGCTGTATCTGCGCAATCTCGCGAACCGTACGTACGCGGTGACGACGTCGAACGGCGGCGAGCAATGGCTGCTCGGCCCGTCGCGCTCGGCGGAGCTCGTCGCGACGATGCGCTTCTAGGGCGGGACGGCATGCGTCCCGTCACCCACATGCTCGATATCGAACGCGTGAGCTGGTCTGCCGGCGGCGCGATCGACGTGCTCGATTCGGTGACGCTGACGGTGGCCGAAGGCGAATTCGTCGGGCTGGTCGGCCCGAACGGCAGCGGCAAGACGAGCCTGCTGCGCTGCGTGTTCCGCTACGCGCGTCCCGACGCGGGCCGCGTCGCGCTCGACGCGCAGGACGTGTGGCGCATGCGGCCGCGTGCGGTCGCGCAGCGCATCGCGGTGCTGCAGCAGGAAACGCCGGACGATTTCGGGCTGACGGTCGACGAACTGGTCGGCATGGGCCGCACGCCGCACAAGCGGCCGTTCGATGCGGAGTCGGCCGACGATCGCCGGATCGTCGAATCCGCGCTGCACGATGTCGGCCTCGTCGAGCGTCGCGCACAGCGCTTCGCGTCGCTGTCGGGCGGCGAGAAGCAGCGCGCGCTGCTGGCGCGCGCGCTCGCACAGCAGCCCGAGCTGTTGTTGCTCGACGAACCGACCAACCATCTCGACCTGCGTCATCAGCTCGAACTGCTTGCGCGCGTGCGCCGCCTCGGCATCGCGACGCTCGCGACGATTCACGACCTCAATCTCGCGGCCGCGTATTGCGACCGGCTCCATGTGCTCGCGCACGGCCGCGTCGTCGCGTCCGGCGCGCCGGACGACGTGCTGACCGAAGCGCTGCTGCGCGACGTGTTCGGCGTCGCCGCGCTCGTCGATCGCCATCCCGTCACGGGCCGCCCGCGCATCACGCCGCTTCATCCGGAATGACCGCCATGCCGTTTCCTGTTCTGTCCTCCCTCTCCCGCCGGTTCGTTGCCGCTGCCGTGCTCGGCGGCGCGGCCGCTCACGCGCTCGCCTATCCCGTCACCGTGCGCAGTTGCGATCGCGACGTGACGTTCGAGCGCGCGCCGATGCGCGCGGTCAGCAACGACGTGAACCTGACCGAGATGATGCTCGCGCTCGGCCTGAAAGACCGGCTCGTCGGTTATACGGGCATCGGCGGCTGGAAGACGGGCACCGCGCGCGTACGCGACGCATTGCGGGGCGTGCCCGAACTGGCGAGTCAGTATCCGTCGCTGGAAGTGCTGGCCGCCGCGCGCGCCGACTTCTATCTCGCGGGCTGGAACTACGGAATGCATGTCGGCGGGCCGGTGACGCCCGCGACGCTCGCGCCGTTCGGCATCCGCACGTACGAACTGACCGAATCGTGTTCGCACGTGATGAAGCAGTCGGCCGCGTCGTTCGACGGCGTGTTCCGCGACCTGACCAATCTCGGCCGGATCTTCGGCGTCGATGCGCGCGCCGCGCGGGTCGTCGCCGGGATGCGCGCGCGGCTCGCGGCGGTGTCGCGCGCGATCGGGCGGCCGGCGCCGCTGCGCGTGTTCGTGTACGACAGCGGCACCGACAAGCCGATGACGGCGGGCGGCCTCGCGATGCCGACCGCGCTGCTCGCGGCGGCGGGCGCGCGCAACGTGATGGACGACCTGCCGCGCAGCTGGACCCAGGTGAGCTGGGAAAGCGTGGTCGCGCGCGATCCGCAGGTAATCGTGATCGTCGACTATTCGGCGGTCACGGCTGCGCAGAAGCAGCAGTTCCTGTCGAGCCAGCCCGCGCTCGCGCGCGTGGCCGCGATCCGCGACCGGCGCTTCGTCGTGATTCCGTACGATGCGGCGACGCCGGGCCCCGAGAACGTCGCGGCCGTCGAGACACTCGCCCGCGCGCTGTATCCGGCCGCATTCGCGGCAGCGGCACGATGAGCGTGCGCGGGGAGGCGGCGCGGCTCCGCATGCGCGCGGTGCTGCCGGGGCTGGCCGTGCTGCTGATCGTGTCGATCGTCGTGTCGGCCGCGTTCGGCCCGGCGCCGATCGCGATGCCGGCCGCGGTGCGGATGGTCGCCGCGCACGTCGCGTCCGCGCTCGGCGGCGCCGACGCGTTCGCGGCCGCCGCGGGCGACGACAGCATCGTGTGGCTGATCCGGATGCCGCGTGCGCTGCTGGCCGCGATCGTCGGCGCGACGCTGGCGGCGGTCGGCGTCGCATTGCAGGCGGCGACCGCGAACCGCCTGGCCGATCCGCACCTGCTCGGCGTGAGCGCGGGCGCGATGCTCGGCGCGATCGCGGTCACGGTGGTGGCGGGCGCCGCGTTCGGCCCGTTCACGCTGTCGGCCGCCGCGTTCGGGGGCGCGCTTGCAGCCACCGCGTGCGTGGTCGCGCTTGCTTACCGGAGCGGCCGGCTCGAATCCGACCGGCTGCTGCTCGCGGGCGTGTCGGTGTCGTTCATGATGGCCGCGTTCGGCAACCTGCTGCTGTATCTCGGCGACCAGCGCGCCGCGTCGTCGGTGCTGTTCTGGATGCTCGGCGGCGTCGGGCTCGCGCGCTGGGATCTGCTGCCGGTGCCGGCCGTGTGCGCGGTGCTTGCCGGCGGCGCGCTCTATGCGCGCCGGCGCGAACTGAATGCGCTGATGTCGGGCGATGTCGCCGCCGCGTCGCTCGGCGTGCCGAGCGCGCGGATGCGGCGCGAGGTGTTCGTCGTCGCGTCGTTCGCGACGGGCGCGATGGTCGCGGTCAGCGGCGCGATCGGCTTCGTCGGGCTCGTGACGCCGCATCTGTGCCGTCGCGTCGTCGGCGCCGAGCACGGCCGGCTGCTGCCGGTCGCCGCGCTGGCGGGCGCGATCCTGCTCGTGTGGGCCGATGTCGCCGCGCGCACGCTCGCGGTGCCGGAGGATCTGCCGATCGGCATCGTGACCGCGCTGTTCGGCAGCCTGTTCTTCGTCGCGCTGCTGCGCCGGCGCTGACAGCGCGCGGCAGGCGACGGGGCGGGCGGGGGCGCCGCCCGTTTCGTCAAAGCGGGACGACGCTACGCGTGCCGCTGCGGCGGCGCGCATCGGCGTGCCGGGTCGCGACGTCGTGCGCGACGTCGAAAAGGCTGTCGGGCAGCGTGCGCACGGGCAGCGTGATCACGAAGCGCGCGCCGCCGAGCGGCGAATCCTCGAGCCGCACGTCGCCGCCGTGCACCTGCGCGACGCGCCGCACGATCGCAAGCCCGAGCCCGAAGCCGCCGGTCTGCCGGTCGCGGCTCGAGTCGAGTCGCTGGAACGGCTCGAACACGCGGGCGCGCTCGGCGGGCGGAATGCCGGGGCCATCGTCGTCGACGCTCAGCACGAGCGCACCGGAGCGGTCGCGGGCAGCGGCCAGCACGACCTTGCGCGACGCATAGCGCGCGCCGTTGCGGATCAGGTTCAGCAGCGCGCGGGCGACGAGCTTCGGATCGCAGACGTGGGTCGCGGCCGCGTCGAGCGTCGACACGTCGAGCGCGATGCCGCGCTCGGCGATGTCGTCCGCGACGTTGCCGGCGACGCTGTCGATCAGCGCGTCGACGACGACCTCCATCGGCGCGAGCTCGCTCGCCCCCTGTTCGAGCCGGCCGATCGTCAGCAGTTCGGTGACGAGTTCGTCGAGTTCGCGCACGTCGCGCCGCAGCGCGTCGCGGCGCTCGCGCATCCGGCCCGTTTCGTCGGCGTCGGCGAGCAGTGCGAGCCCGAACTCGAGTCGCGCGAGCGGCGTTTTCAGTTCGTGCGAGATGCCGTGCATCATTTCGCGCTGCTGCTTGATCGACGCCTCGATGCGCGCGGCCATGTCGTTGAACTGCTGCGACAGCTCGTAGATGTTCGATTTACCCGACACCTTCACGCGC
Source organism: Burkholderia sp. A2 (assembly GCF_001729305.1). NCBI lineage: Bacteria > Pseudomonadati > Pseudomonadota > Betaproteobacteria > Burkholderiales > Burkholderiaceae > Burkholderia > Burkholderia sp. A2. The sequence continues at coordinate 219,166 of NZ_LZXX01000057.1, forward strand.
GTCGACAGCATCCCGGCGCCGAACGCGCGCGCGGCGTCCTGAAGCCTGCGAATGTCGCGCCAGTGATAGTGAATCCACAGCACCACCGCGAACAGCGTCGCGAGCGCGAGCAGCATGTACGCATAGATGCGGATGTCGAGGTCCGGCGCTTCGATCGGGCGCGCATGCAGCACCGAGCCGTCCGCGAGCGGCATGTAGTAATCCTTGCCGTTGTAGCTGATCGCGATCCTGCCGGCGTCGAGATCGCGCAGCGGCGCGCCGCTCAGTTGCGCGCGTGCGTCGGCCATCGACATGAAGCCGAACCCTTCGCGGCCGTGCAGCGCGAGTTCGCGCAATGCGAGTTCGCGCTGCGCGCCCGGATGGCGTTCGAGGTAGTCGTTCAGCACGAACGAATAGGTCGTCAGCGAGTCGCGTTGCGCCTGCGCGCCGCGCTCGTAGAAGATCCGGTCGAACGACAGCTGGATGAAGATGATCGACGCGCCGACGAACAGGATCACGACGAGGTACAACCGAAGCAACGGGCGCAGCATTTATTCTTCCCACGCAGAAGGGCTGAACAGGTAGCCGCGACCCCAGATCGTCTTGATCTTGTGCGGCTCCGACGACGCATCCTCGAAGCGGCGGCGCAGCTTCGAGATGCCTGAATCGACCGAGCGGTCGAGCCCGTCGAATTCGATCCCGCGCAACTGCTTCAGGATGTCGTCGCGGCTCAGCACGGTGCCGGCCGCGCGCGCGAGGATCAGCAGCAGGTTGAATTCGGCGGTCTTCAGCTCGACCGGCTCGCCGCGCCACGTGACGGTGCGGTTCGGCGGCGAAATGGCGAGCTCGCCGAATACGAGCGCGTCGGGCGCGACCGCGGGCGTTTCCGCCGCGGGCGGTTGCGCACGGCGCAACAGCGCGCGGGCGCGCGCGACGAGCACGCGCGGCTCGATCGGCTTGGTGACGTAGTCGTCGGCGCCCGTCTCGAGCCCGGCGACCTGGTCGTACACGTCCGCGCGTGCGGTCAGGATCAGCACGGGGACGTTGGTGAACGCGCGAATGCGCCGGCAGACCTCCATGCCGTCCAGATTCGGCAGCATCAGATCGAGTATCACGAGGGCCGGCTGGTGCTCGCGAACCGCCGCGACGGCGAGGTCGCCGCGCCGCACGACCGTCACCGCGAATTCATAGCCGTCGAGGTATTCGCGGACGAGCTGCGCGAGGCGGTCGTCGTCCTCGATCAGCAGCACGCGGTATTTGAGCGGAACTTCGTTCATGGTTTCCTCGGGATGCACGCGCCATCTCCCACCCGGCAGACCGACGGGCGGCGCGGCACGCGAATTCTATCCGGCGGATCGACCGCCGGGGCAGCGGGGCGACAATCGCGAACAATCGAACACAATTGAGCACACATTCGCCGCACATTCGGGACAGTCTCGGCGCGGGGCGGCACCTAGACTGCGGGCTTCGTTACTCATATCTCAATATTGTGCGCCCATCCCTTCGCCGCTACCGCTATTGCATGCCGCTCGCCGGCCTGACCCTCGCCGCCGCCGCCCACGCGGAAAACCAGTATTCGTTGTCGCTCGGCGGCGGGGTCGCCCCGCGCTACCAGGGCAGCAAACAGTATCGCGGCGTCGTTGCGCCGTCGTTTTCCGCCACGTTCGGCAATGGCTTCTTCGTCGACAGCACGCAGGGCGCCGGCTACCGGCTGGACCTGCCGCACGGGGCGTTCGTGTCGGCGGCGGTGAACTACGACGCGGGCCGCGCGGACGAGAACCGCTTCGACCTGCCGGGCTCCGACTACCTGAAGGGCATGGGCCGGATTCCGGGCTCGGTGCTCGTCGGCGTGCGCGCCGGCGTGACGTTCTTCGACACGGCGGAACTGAGCGTCACGATCGATACGCCGGTGACGCACACGTCGCGCGGCGTGTCGGGGCACGTGGATCTCGCGGTGCCGGTGCTCAAGACGTCGCAGCACGAGATCATCGTGACGGGCACCGTGCACGCGGGCTCGGGACGCTACATGCAGACCTTTTACGGCGTGACCGACGCACAGTCGATGACGAGCCGGTTCCGGCCGTATTCGGCGAGCGGCGGGATCGACAGCGCGTCGATGGCGGTCGCATGGAACTGGACGCTGTCGCGGCACTGGTCGGTGCTCGCGACCGGCGGGGTGACGCGGTTGCTCGGCCGCGCCGGCGACAGCCCGATCGTCCAGTCGCGCAGCAACTATTACGGCATCGCGGGCGTCACGTACAAGTTCTGAGCGGATTGTCGACGCGGGCTGGCGCGCGCGGCGCGCACACGATGTGTCGGCGTCGCGCCGTCGCCGCGAACCGCGTGCGGTAACATGCGGGCGGGTTCGGCGTCAGGCCGGGCCTGCGACGCCGGGGCGCCGACGTGGCCCCGGCCGAGTCGCGACAGGCCGCCATGCGCGGGCCGGCTCCGGCAGGAAACGGCTGGCAGCGTGGGGAACCGATCATGCATGCGATGCCCGGTCGTGCACGAATGCCGCACATGGGCCGCCGGGCCGCGACAGGGAGAAACGGATGAAGAATACGATCGCGATGCTCATTGCACTCGTTGCGAGCGCAACCTTTGCAGGATGTGCGGACATGGACACGAAGCACCCCAACGCCACCGCCGGCGGCGCGGCCAGGGCCCCGTTGCAGCCGGGCGCCGCGCAAGTATGCAAGGCGGACGCCGCGCCGGACGATGCGCTGGTCGGCAAGACCGAGACCGATGCGGCCGCGCTGCTCGGCGGCTGCCTGTGGCGCGTGCTCGAGCGCGACGGGAAGTCGTTGCCGGGCACGATGGATTACCGGGAGGAGCGCCGCAATCTCGGTATTCGTGACGGGAAAGTGATCTGGGTGCGGCGCGGGTGACGGCCGTATGACGATTTCACGACCGGACTCGTCGACGTCGCGCGATCTGCGCGCGTATTTCACGGAGCGTGGCACGGCCGCGCCCGAACTGCCGCCGACCGCACGGAAATAATCGCCGCGATGCGCAAGCGATCGGGCCCGCGCGTTACTTCGAGATGTACCACAGCGCGTCCGCGCTGGCGCGCGACGGCTGAGCGGTCGCAGCCGGTCCTTGAGCCGGCGCGGGCGGCGGCGTATTCGACGTGATTGCGGTCGGCAGCGTGGCGGGAATATTCGCGGTCGAAGGCGAGGCCGCCGCCGTTCCCGACGTCGACGGCGTATTCACGTACCACAGCGCATCGGCCGACGCGGTGCGTTTCGCTGCCGCCTTGGACGCCGTGTTTGTCGCCGCATTCGTCGTCGTCCCTGCCGACTTCTTCGATGCCGAGGCCGATTCCCCGGCCGTCGCCGTCCCGGCCGTCCCGGCCTGCGCGGTCATGCCTGCGGCCGCCGCACTGCGCTGCGCGCGCGCTTCGAACGGCCCGAGCTGGAAGATCAACGTTTGCGCGGGACGCGTCACGACGGCATACGGAAACTGCAGCTCCCACGACATCAGCACGCGCCCGGCCGACGTCTCGGTGAAGATCGCCGGCACGTGTTTCATGTCGCTGAACTGCACATAGACCCGCGCGCCGTCGTCGAACACCTGGGTCGGCTTGGCCTGGTCGGCGCCGGTGACCGTCCATCCGAAGTTGTACGTGCCGGCCGGCCCGGCGGGGCCGCCCTGCGGCGGCGGAGGCGCAGAGCCCGGCGAGATCGTGCGTGCGCGCGTGACGGGCGGCGCCGACACGCTCAGGCTCGCGAACGGGTTGTACGTCTGTGCCTGTTGCGGCGGCGTAAAGGACGGTGGAAGGATGGGCATGGGAGTATCCGGCGAATCCGGCATGGTCCGGATTGCATCATAGACCTTGCGCGCATACGCGAGGCGCTTGTCGGGCGATGCGGAGTTGTACGCGCCGATCGCGTTCCAGTTGGGGCCGAGCTGGCGGATGTTCTGCGACAGGATCCACGCGCCGACGTACGCGTTCGTGCAGGCATCGAACAGGCTTTCCCGCGTGATCCCTTCGCGCGCGAGCGTCGGCAGCCACGTGCTGTTGATCTGCATCAGCCCGATGTCGACCGTGCCGTTGGTATTCGTGTTCACCGCGTTCGGATTCATCCCCGACTCGACCTGCGCGATGCCGCGCATCAGGGCGACGCTCACGTGCTGGAACGCGGCCGCGTCGTCCAGGCAATCGGCCCGCGCGACGCCAGAGAGCGCGCACGAGAGCGCGATCGTCGAGGCGATGGTCAGCGTGTGGCGGCTGAGCGGGCGAGCAGTATGACGCGGCATGGCAGGATGGGGCGGAATCCGACCGCCCGGTGCAAGGAAATTACGCAGACGCGAAGTGTGCCATAGCAGGCGGGCAAATGGCTCACGTCAAACTTTCCTTTGCATTTGCCCGTGCGGGCACCGCGCACTTTTATCGCGCCGGATCACGGTTCGAGGCGATCGCGGATCGGTAAAAATGGCCGGCATTGGCGTGAGTGCCGATGCAATGGCGGCGATGGAAACCTGACGTATTACGTCAGGCGCACGATGAAACCGGCGATGAAGCGGGCGAACAGGAAAATCGCCCGGCAGACGTTGGCGGCGCGAAAGAAAAGGATAAAAAATCGGCGGCCGAAGCCGCCGTTTGCGCCATGCGGATTCGGCCTGCCGCGCGGCGCGCGGCAGGCCATCCTCAGGTAGTCGCCGTCAGAAACGGTGACGCAGCCCGAGGTTGACCATCGTCTGCGAGCTCGTGCCCGCGTAACCGTACGAACCGATCGATGCCTGCGCGGCCATCGAGCCGCCGTTGCCGTCGCCGGTCTGGCCGCTCGCGTGCTGGTACGCGGCGGTCAGATAGACGTCGGTGCGCTTGGACAGGTTGTAGTCGGCGCCGGCCGATACCTGGTGATAGGTCGCCGACGTGTCGCCGCCCGAGCGCGTGTAGCTGTAGCCGACGCCGACGAGCAGCGCGTTCGTCGCCTGGTAGTTCACGAAACCTTGCCCCGTGTTGTAGTGCTCGTTCGAGCCGAACACCGAGCTTGCGTCGCGGCGGTACTGTGCGTTGCTGTAGCCGACGCCGAACGTGAACGGGCCGGCGACGTACTGGCCCGCGATGCGTGCGATGCCGAACGCGTGCGCGCTCGCATAGCCGCTGTTGATCGGGCCGTCGAACGTGCCGTCCGACGAGCTCGTCCAGCCGTTGCGCACGCCGTTCGACGCGGGGCTGTTGGTCGCGTGGAAGTAGCCACCCGCGACGCTGAACGGCCCGTTGTTGTACGACACGGCGGCCGAGTAAGACTGCGCGGCGCCGGTGCTGCCGGCGATGCCGCCGAACGAGTACATCGCCGCGAACTGCAGGCCCGAATAGACGGCCGACGTGTACTTGACCGCGTTGTCGACGCGGAAGCTGTTGTCGTAGTTGTCGACGTCGCCCGGCGTCGCGAACGCGCTGCCCAGATAGTTGTCGGCGGTGATGCCCTGCACGAGATCGACGAGCGGGTCGTACTGCCGGCCGAACGTGAGCGTGCCGTAGCGGTCGCTCGTCAGGCCGACGAAGGCCTGACGGCCGAACAGGCGGCCGCCCTGGCCTTGCCGGCCGTTGCTCGGGTCGAAGCCGTTCTCCAACTGGAACAGCGCCTTCAGACCGCCGCCGAGGTCCTCGGTGCCTTTCACGCCCCAGCGGCTGCCGGCCAGGTTGCCCGCGCTGCTGTTGCCGAGCATCCATGCGTTGTCCTTGCCTTGGGCATGGTTCACATAGGTGATCGACGTGTCGATCACGCCATACAACGTGACGCTCGACTGCGCATGCGCGACGGACGTCGCCGCCAACGACGCGAGGGCAATCATCGAGAGGGCCGTGCGTTTCATTAGTTGCTCCGAGAAACCCCGTCCTTCAGGACGGGGAGGAAAGGGGTGCTGTTGACAGACAGCTTCTTCCACGGGTTAGGATCACCGGCATGATCCTTGTCTACCGCTACCGCGTGAAGTCGCTCAACGGACTGCTTAACAAGCAGAGCCGCGCGGTGAACTATGTCTGGAACTTCTGCAACGACACGCAGAAGCACGCGCTCAAGTGGAGCAAGAAGTGGCCGACCGGTTTCGACTTGAATGTGCTCACGACCGGCAGCAGCAAGGCGCTCGGCATCCACTCCGGCACGATCAACGCGACGTGTGAGCAATACACGAAGTCGCGCAGCCAGCACCGTCGCCCGTACCTGCGCTATCGCGGCAGGAAGTCGCTCGGCTGGGTGCCGCTGAAGGGACGTGACCTGAAGCGCGAGGGCGATGCGTTCCGTTTCGCCGGCAACACCTTTCGCGTGTTCAACAGTCGACCGCTTCCCGAAGGCAAGATCAAGGACGGGAGCAACTTCGCGCAGGACGCGCGTGGCAACTGGTTTCTCAACATCGTGATCGAGATGCCCGATGTTCAGGCCCGCCCGATCCGTTCCGGCGTCGGCATCGATCTCGGCCTGAAAGACTTCGCCACACTTTCGACCGGCGAAAAGCTGCCCAATGACCAATTCGGTCGACGAGCGGCGGAAAAGCTGGCGAAAGCGCAACGGGCACGAAAGCACAAGCGGCATATCGCGAAGCTGCACGCCAAGGTCGCGAATGCGCGTGCCGATTTCCAACACAAGCTCGCGCTCGATCTGGTGCGGCGCTTCGATTACATCGCGGTTGGCAACGTATCTGCCGTCAAACTTGCCAGAACCAGGATGGCGAAAAGCGTCTACGACGCATCCTGGTCGTCCTTCCGAAACAAACTCCATTACAAAGCGATCGCGCACGGAGCCACGTTCGAGGAAGTCGACGAAAGCGGTTCGACCCAGTCCTGTTCGGCGTGCGGGTCGAAAGACAGCACGACGCGGCCGAAAGGTATCGCGGGACTGCGAATAAGAGAGTGGACCTGCAGTGACTGTGGTGTCGAACATGATCGTGATATCAACGCTGCGTTGAACATTCTCCGATGCGGACGTGCATCGCCAGATGTGGGAATCCTCTCCCTTCAGGGAGGGGAGGACGTCAACTCCTTTGCGCATGGGTGTGGGTTCGTGAGCCGGAAGGGCACGAGACTACAGAGCCGCACTGAAACGGCAAAAATGGAATTCTTCGTTGTGGCCTGATGCAGACAGGGATGTTTCCCGGAATTCACCGTTGAGGGATCGGGATTATTGATAAGCGCGTATCAATGGGTTGCCATTCCGCCGGTTTTTCAGTGGGCTTTGCGCATGTCGTGATAATTCGGCGTGTTTTGCGGGTGAACTACCGCAATCTCGATATTGTTTTCGATCCGTCAAATCGTTATTTAACGAATTGAATCGGCTGCGCTGAAATGAATGTGATAGATGCGCGTCGCGCGTGAGCGGTGACGGCCTCGTCTCGCCACGTCACGAACCGTCGGTGCGTCGTAGCCGCCGCACGTTGAAACTCGGGCCGCGAACTCGCCTTGGCTCGTCAACGCGCCGCATCCGGTCGCGGCCGGGCTGCCGGCCGGCGCGACGAACGCGTACGGCAAGCAGGCGCCGATGAGCCGGGGCAAGCCGGGCTCGGCGCGATCACGATCGCGACCGTGTACGGTCAACCCGACAACGCCGCGATCTTCGCGTACGAGAAAGGCGCGACGATGGACTACGAAACGCTCGCGCCCGCGCGCCGCCGCGACGCCGCCTCGATCAGTTGCGCCAGCGCTTGCGCGGGCTCCGACATCGTGCGCCGTGCACGATGCACGAGCCCGATGTCGCGGTGAAACGTGTGATGCCCGAGGTCGATCGCGCGCACGCCGGCCGGCCAGCGGCGATACACGGCGGTCTGCGGCACGATCGCGATGCCGACGCCGTTTTCGACCAGCTTGACGATCGCGTCGAGCTCGTCGAGTTCGCAGGTGTCGCGCACCGCGATGTGCATCTTGCGCAGAAAGCGGTCGACCTGACGGCCGCCGAACGACGCGCGATCGTAACGCACGAACGGTTCGTTCGCGAGCAGGGCGGTCCAGTCCTTGCCCTTCACGCCGCGCGGCACGATCAGCCGGAACGGTTCCTGCGCGAGGGTCGTCCAGTGCAGGTCGCTCTGCAGTGCGAACGGCGGCCGGATGATCGCGGCCATGTCGATTTCGCCCGCGTCGACCCGGTTGACCAGCTCGATCGACAGCCCCGGTATCACGCGCGTGCGGCACCCGGGGTGCCGGCGATGGAAATCGGCCAGCGCGGCCGGCAGCAGCGCGCTCTGCACCGACGCGATCGCGCCGATCGTCACGCGCACGGCGTCCGGCGAGCCGGGCGCGGTCGAGCTCAGGTTCTCGTACAGGCCGATCAGCGCCTGCGCCTGGTCGAGCACGTGATGGCCCCGCTCGTTGAGCCGCGCCGATCGCCCTTGCCGGTCGAACAGCGCGAAACCGAGCTCGGCTTCGAGGCGCTGCATCTGCGCGCTCACGGCCGCCTGCGTGAGCCCGATACGATTGCCGGCCGCGGCAAAGGTGCCTTCGCGGGCGACGGCGACGAGGGTTTTCAGCTCGCGAATCATTCATCAATTTCGTTTGTGAATCAGCCAATTTTATATTGATTTAATTTTTGAGCGGCGTTGTCTACCATGGTGCCGTCCTCGCGACACGCGAGCGTTCCTTTACGAGGCCATCATGAGTCTTTCCCCGTTTCACCTGGCGATTCCGGTCTACGACCTGCCGGCCGCGCGCGATTTCTACGGCCGCGTGTTCGGGCTGGAAGAGGGGCGTTCGAGTGCGCAGTGGGTCGACTTCAACTTTTACGGGCATCAGCTCGTGATCCACGCGCATCCGAAAACCGCGTCGCAGGAAGGCGCGCATACGAATGCGGTCGACGGCCACGACGTACCGGTGCCGCATTTCGGGATCGTGCTCGACTGGGCGAGCTGGGAAGCGCTGGCCGAGCGGCTGCGTTCGTTCGGCGTGACTTTCGTGATCGAGCCGTATGTGCGGTTCCAGGGGCAGGTCGGCGAACAGGCGACGATGTTCCTCTTCGATCCGTGCGGCAATGCGCTCGAATTCAAGGCGTTCCGCGACATCGGTCAGCTGTTCGCGAAGTGACCGGCTACGGCGCCGGCGCCGATTGAAATCGGGTGCGAGAATGCAGCCTTCGGCCCGGCCGCGCGCACGTGCGACCGCCGGCGCCGCGCCGCACGGTATGGGTCCGTGCGCCTCCTCCAAGGAACCCGTATGGACAGTCACATCGCGCCGGTGGCGCTGAACAAAGCCTATCGTCTCCTCAATCACGGCCCGACCGTGCTCGTGTCGGCCCGCCACGACGGCGTCGACAACGTGATGGCCGCCGCCTGGGCGTGCGCGCTCGACTTCCAGCCGCCGAAGCTGACGGTCGTGCTCGACAAATCCGCGAAGACGCGCGAGCTCGTCGAGCGCAGCGGCACGTTCGTGATCCAGGTGCCGACGGCCGCGCAATTGCAGCTCACGCATGCGGTCGGCAGCCGCAGCCTCGCGGAGCGGCCCGACAAGCTGCGCGAAGCGGGCGTCACGCTGTTCGACGTCGACGGTCATGACCTGCCGTTCGTCGCCGGCTGCTCGGGCTGGCTCGCGTGCAGGCTGATTCCGGAACCGCACAATCAGCAGACCTACGACCTGTTCATCGGCGAGGTGATCGGCGCATGGTCGGACACGCGCGTGTTTCGCGACGGCCACTGGTATTTCGAATCGGCCGATCCCGCGCTGCGCAGCCTGCACTACATCGCGGGCGGCAATTTCTATGCGATCGGCGAATCGCTGCACGTCGATCCGGACGCGCAGTAAGCGCCGCGCGGACTTTCCCGAATCGGGCGCGCTTCATGCGCGCTTTTTCAATTCGGCCAGCATGAGGTCGGCGAACGCCTGCGCGACGCGCGGCAGCGTGCGCCCGCGCTTCGCGACGAGCGCGATCGGCCGCACGAACGCGGGATCGTCGATCGGCTTCGCGACCAGTTCGGGTTCGGCGCGCACCTCGCGGGCGGTCGCGGGCAGGATCGTCACGCCGAGGCCGCCGCGCACCATCGCGACGGCCGTCATCATGTAGGTCGGCTCGCACGCGATGTCGGGCGTGCAGCCGGCCGCGTCCAGCGCGGCATCGACGACGCTGCGCACGCTCGTGCCCCGTGCGGTGAGCACGAGCGGCACGCCGGCGACGTCGGCGGTGGTGACGCGGCGCTTGCGCGCGAGCGGATGATCCTGCGGGCACACGGCGACGAGCCGGTCGGCGCCTGCATACAGCACGTCCAGCGACGCATCGAACGTATCGCCGCCGGTGAGCCCGAGATCGGCGTCCTCGTTGCGCACCAGCGCGGTGACGAGGCTTGCGACGCCGTCGCGGATCTCGAAGCTCGCGCGCGGCACGTCGCGCCGGAACGACTGGATCAGCTCCGGCAGCACGCTGGACGCGAAGGTCGGCAGGCACGCGAGCCGCACCGTGCCGCTCGCGCCTTCGCCGAGCGCGCGTGCATCGCGCAGCACGCGCTCCATGTCGTCGAGCGAGCGCTGCAACAGCGGCAGCAGTTCGCGCCCCGTCTGCGTGAGCGCGACGCTGCGGCTGTTGCGGTCGAACAGGCGCGCGCCGACGATTTCCTCGAGCCGGCGGATCTGCACGGTCAGCGCCGGCTGCGACAGGTGCAGCCGCGCGGCCGCGCGCGTGAAGTTGCCGGCGTGCGCGACGGTGACGAACGCGCGAATATCGCGAAGATTCAGATCCATAACGGTTCGTGATTGCTGCGATCAAATCATTTCAATTGTGCTATCGCTGCGCCGACCTTACGCTCGTCTCCAACAAAAGACAAGGTAGGAGACACGGATGCTGCCGTTACTCGGGCTGGGCACGATCGTCGTGCTGCTGGCCGCGATTCTGTCGAAGCGGATGTCGCCGCTCGTCGCGCTGATCGTCGTGCCGATCGCCGCGTCGCTGCTCGGCGGCTTCGGGCTGCACACCAGCAAATTCGTCATCGACGGGCTGAAGGGGCTCGCGCCCGTCGTCGGGATGTTCGTGTTCGCGATCCTGTACTTCGGGACGATCACCGACGCCGGCACGCTCGACCCGATCATCGACCGGATCCTGCGCGCGGTCGGCACGCGGCCCACGCGCATCGTGATGGGCACCACGCTGCTCGCGCTGCTGATCCACCTCGACGGCTCGGGCGCCGTGTGCTTTCTCGTGACGATTCCCGCGGTGCTGCCGCTGTACGACCGGCTGAAGATGGACCGGCGCGTGCTGGCCGCGGCCGTGTCGATGGCCGCGGGCATCAACTTCCTGCCGTGGACGGGCCCGATGATCCGCGCGTCGGCGTCGCTGCACCTGCCGGTGTCGGCGCTGTTCAATCCGCTGATTCCGGTGCAGGCGATCGGGCTCGTGTTCGTGTTCGGCGTCGCGTACTGGCTCGGGCGGCGCGAGGAGAAGCGGCTCGGCCTGTCGCGCGACGATGCGTCGATCCCGCTGCCCCGGCGCGAACTGACGCCCGACGAGCAGGCGCTGCGCCGGCCGCACCTGTTCTGGTTCAACCTCGTGCTGACGCTCGTCGTGCTCGGCACGATGGTCGTGATGGGCGAGAAGATTGCGCCCGCGATCATGTTCATGGTCGGGCTGTGCATCGCGCTGATGGTGAATTACCCCGACGTCGACATGCAGCGCAAGCGCATCGACGCGCATGCGCGTGCCGCGCTGATGATGGCCGGCATCCTGCTCGCGGCCGGCGTGTTCACCGGGATCATGCAGGGCAGCGGGATGCTGAAGGCGATGGCGCAGGCGGCGGTCGGCTTCGTGCCGCCGTCGATGGCCGGCCATATTCCGGTCGCGCTCGGCCTCGCGTCGATGCCGCTCAGCATGCTGTTCGATCCCGATTCGTTCTACTTCGGCGTGCTGCCCGTGATCGCGGAAGTGGCCGGCCAGCTCGGCGTGCCGGCCGTGCAGGTCGGACAGGCGGCGCTGCTCGGCCAGATGACGACGGGCTTTCCGGTCAGCCCGCTCACGCCGGCGACGTTCCTCGTCGTCGGGCTGTGCGGAATCGAGCTGGCCGAGCATCAGAAATTCACGTTTCCGCTGCTGTTCGGCGCGTCGATCGTGATGACGATCGCGTGCGTCGTGCTCGGCGTTTTTTGATTCCTGCCGGCGATGCGCTCGCCGGACGACGGTACGGACATGACAGCAAAGCAACCTGAACGGCGCGTGCGCATCGGCGCGGGCGCCGGCTACTCGGGCGACCGGATCGAGCCCGCGGTCGAACTGGCCGAACACGGGCAGCTCGACTACCTGGTCTTCGAATGCCTGGCCGAGCGCACGATCGCGATCGCGCAGCAGGCGCGCCGCAAGGATCCGGCGCTCGGCTACGATCCGCTGCTCGACGCGCGGATGCACGCGGTGTTGCCGGTCGCGGCGGGCAAGCGCGTGCGCATCGTGTCGAACATGGGCGCGGCGAACCCGCGTGAGGCCGCCCGACGTACCGCGCGGATCGCGCAGTCGCTCGGCATCGCGGGGTTGAAAGTCGCGGCGGTCGAAGGCGACGACGTGCTCGACGTCGTGCTGCGCGGCGCGTTCCGCTTCGAGGAATCGGGCGACGACGTCGCCGCGTATCGGGACCGCATCGTGTCCGCGAACGCGTATCTCGGCGCCGCGCCGATCGTCGACGCGCTCGCGGCCGGCGCGGACGTCGTGCTGACCGGGCGCGTCGCCGATCCGTCGCTGTTCGCCGCGCCGCTGATCCACGCGTTCGGCTGGCGGATGGACGACTGGGACGCGCTTGGGGCTGCGACCGTCGTCGGCCATCTGCTCGAATGCGCGGGGCAGGTGACGGGCGGCTATTTCGCTGATCCCGGCTACAAGGACGTGCCGAATCTCGCGCGGCTCGGGTTTCCGATCGGCGAGGTTGCGGCCGACGGCACGGTCGTGATCACGAAGGTGCCGCACGCGGGCGGCCGCGTGAGCGCGGCGACCTGCAAGGAGCAGCTGCTCTACGAGATTCACGACCCGGCGCGGTATCTGCAACCCGACGTCGTGGCCGATTTCACGCGCGTGGCGGTCGCCGAGGAAGCGACCGATCGCGTGCGCGTGACGGGCGGGCGCGGCACGGCGCGCCCCGATACGCTGAAGGTGTCGGTGGCGTACGTCGACGGCTGGATCGGCGAAGGCCAGATCTCGTACGGCGGCCCGGGTGCGCTCGCGCGTGCGCGTCTCGCGCTCGACATCGTCCGCGAGCGGCTCGCGCTGACCGGCGTCGCGGCGAGCGAATTGCGCTTCGACCTGATCGGCGTCGATGCGCTGTATGGCGACGCGGCGCCGGCCGTGCGCGGCGAGCCGGCCGAGGTGCGCGTGCGGGTGGCCGGCCGCGCGGCGAACGCCGCCGAAGCCGCGCGGATCGGCAACGAAGTCGAGACGCTCTATACGAACGGGCCGGCCGGCGGCGGTGGCGCGTTCAAGTCGACGCGCGAGGTGATCGCCGTGCAGTCGGTTCTGCTGCCACGCGCGGCCGTGACCCCGTCGTTTTCATTCGTGGAGGCCTGATGCAACTGCGTGAACTCGCGCATGCGCGCACCGGCGACAAGGGCAATACGCTGAACGTGTCGGTCATCTGCCGCGATCCGCGCCATTACGACCATCTGCGCACGCATCTGGATGCGCACGCGGTGAAGGCGTGGCTCGCGGGCATCGTGCACGGCGACGTCGTGCGCTACGAATTGCCGGCGCTCGGCGCGTTCAACTTCGTGCTGCGCGATGCGCTCGGCGGCGGGGTGACGCGCTCGCTCGCGCTCGACGCGCACGGCAAGTCGGTCAGTTCGGCGCTGCTGGCGATCGAGGTGCCCGACCCGGCGTGACGCAGGCATCGTGGCCGGGACGGGGCCGGGGCGTTCACGGGATCAGCAGTTCGCGACGCCCGTCCGCATGCTCGATGCGTTCACTCGCGACGTGATGAGGTGCCGACCGAACGGTGCGAGACGACGTCCTTCAAGGTCGGGCCCACGCGCGTATCCATGTCGGGCCGGCCGCTCGACGCTTGCGGCGCGTCCCCGTGCGTGTACGCTACGGCCTCGCGGGTCGATTCGCGCGCGTATCGAACGGATGCCTGGAATGAACAACGAGATCGTGACGCCGGCCGGCGGGAAGGGCGCGGCGGGCGTCGTGGTCCCGCCTCAGGCCGCCGCGGCGCCGCCGGTATCGCCCTGGCAACCGTGCTCCGTTGAGTTTGCAACGATCGGCCACACCTCAATCCGACCTGATCTCATTATGACTGTCCAGAACCGGAACCGACGTCTCAAGTCGCTCGCGGCTTCGCGCGCCGCCCTTGGCGCACTCACGGCGCTCGCCGCGCTGTCACCCGTTCATGCCGCCGAGCCGCCCCAGCTCGACCGCCAACTGAAAACCTTCATCCACGACACGTACGGCAACTGGCGCGCGGACCGCAAGGGCTGGCAGGCGGAAGACGGCGATTTCATCCATTCGCCGTGCGGCATGCTGCGCGTGGCGACCGCGGACGGCCCGCGCACGCTGCTCGCGATGTGCGGCGAGACCGAGGCGGCGGTGCAGAACGGGATGCCGGGCATGGATTCGGACGTGACGCCGGGCGCGGTAGACCTGTACGTGCTGAGGCCTTCGTCGGACGGCACGACGCTCGAGCCGGTCGCGAAGACAACGGAAATCGCATCGGGCCAGCGCGGCGAACCGGGCACGGTGCGCATCGAGCGGCTCGGGCCGCGCCTGTTCGGGTTCGTCATCGGCGAAAGCGACACACGGCAAGGCTACACGCGACGCTTTCGTTCGATCTGGCTTCCATACGGCGATGCACTGCTGCATGCGGCGGCGCGCATCGACGAGGCGCTCGACAATGCCGAGTCGACGGAATGCGCGCATGCTCGCGCGCGTTGCGAGGAGCGCCGCTTCGAGATCGCGCCGGACACGACCGGCACGGGCGACGTCTATCCGCTGACGGTCACGGAAACGGGCACGCGCGGCGACAAGGCCATCCATGCACGCTACACGGTGAAGTTCGACGCCGCGCGCGGCCGCTACGTCGTGCCGAAGGCGCTGCGCGACGGGTACTGATCCCTCGCGCGCAGGAACGGGCGGCATTGCGCCGCCCGCGTATCGCGCAACTGCGTCACACGTACAGGTAGCGCACCAGGTGGAAGAACACCGGCGCGGCGAAGCAGATCGAATCGACGCGATCGAGCATCCCGCCGTGGCCGGCGATCATCGAGCCCCAGTCCTTCGTGCCGAGCGAGCGCTTGACGGCCGACAGCACGAGCCCGCCGACGAAGCCGGCGATCACGATCGCGAGCGAGATCCCGAACGCCGCGCCGAAGCTGAACGGCGTCACGCGATACAGCGACGCGCCGCACAGCGTGGCCAGCAGGCCGCCGCCGACGAAGCCCTCGATCGTCTTCGACGGCGACAGCTGCGGCGCGATCTTGCGGCGTCCGAACAGCTTGCCGACCACGTACTGCAGCACGTCGCTGATCTGCACGACGAACAGGAAGAAGAACAGCAGCAGCGCGTTCTGCCCCGCGTAGCGCGGGATGTCGAGGATCAGCACGGCCGGCGCGTGGCTCAGCCCGTACACGCACACCATCAGCGCCCAGTTGATCTTCGCGTTGCGGCTCAGGAATTCGCGCGTGTCCTGCGTGAGCGCCGACACGAGCGACATCGCGAAGAACAGGTGCACGGGCACGAAGATCGAGTACATCCCGTACCAGTTGATCCCGAGCAGCAGGTACTGCACGGGGATCGCGACGAAGAACGCGATGAAGAGCGTCGTATGGTCGCTCGCGGTGGTCGGCGTGAGCGTGATGAACTCGCGCAGCGTCAGGTACGACAGCAGCGCGAACACCAGGTACGTGACGTTGTTGCCGAGGCCGATCGCGACGGCCATGATCGCGATCATCGCCCACCATGCGCGGATGCGCTGGTTCAGGTTGACGATGGTCGCGCTGGTGCCGCCGCTGCGCGCGCCGAGAATCGCGCCGATCACGGTCGCGACGACGAGCACGCCCGTGACGCCCGCGACCAGTTCCCAGAAGAGGGTTCGCATGGTTGGTATCCGGAAAAGGGAGAAGGGGGCGCGCCGCGTTCAGCCGGCCGGCCGCTGCGGCGGCGCGAGCGCGATGACCGCGTCGCGCATGCGGGCGAGGAACGTCGGCTTGTCTTCCTCGGCGCCGAGCGCTTCGTTCGCGCCGAAATGCACCTTGCAGATCAGCGGCACGGGCCAGATCGCGCCCTTCGGCATGATGCGCTGCAGGTTCTCGAGGTAGACGGGCGCGAGCGCGACGTCCGGGAACTCGGTCGCGAGATGGAACAGCCCGCTCTTGAACGGCTGCGGCAGCACGTCGGCGCCGCGCGTGCCTTCCGGGAAGATGATGATCGAGTGACCCTGTCGCAGCGCGTCGCGCACGGGGTCGAGGGGATCGCCTCCGGATTCGCGGTGACGGTCGATCAGCACGACGTTCAGCAGCTTCTGCGCGATGTGGCGCTTCACGTCGCTGCTGTCCCAGTAGTCGCGCGCGGCGACCGGCCGTACGACCGCGCGCACGTCGCGCGGCAGCGCGGCGAGGATCGCGAGCGTGTCGATGTGGCTCGTGTGGTTCGAGAAGTAGATCTTCTGCGTCGGGGACGGCGGCGCCTGATGCCAGACCGGATACGCGCCGGCGACGAGCCGCACGATGGACAGCAGGAAGTCACGCTGCCAGACGTTGACGATGTTCATCGGCGCGTGGCCTCCTGCGTGCATGCCCGGCCCGCCGCGCACGCGCGGCGGACGGAACCCCGGAATGCCGGCGCGGCAGGATGCGCGCCGAACGGCTCTTGTTTAAATTTTTTCAAAGTTCGTGGCTGCCTGTCGCAGGTCCGCGATAATCGGACGATTCGCCGTCGCACGCGGTTGCGTCGCGGCGAATGCGCCGGTCGGCGGCGTGATAATCGGCTGTTGCACGAGTGCCCGTCTGCAGTTCGAATGGAATCTCGCGGCGATCGGGCCAGCGGATTATCGCGAGTTTCGCCGAAAAACGCCAGATTGGCGCCACGCGGGCGGGCCGGGCCGCATGCTTGACGCATCGGGGCGGCTCGGCGACGATGAGGGCCGTTCAATCCAGGCCGACGACGGCCGTTTCGCCGCCCGGGGCATGGCGGCGGGAAACGTATCCGACCGTGCCGCGCGAATAATACGAATACGAAACGATGAGCCTCTACGCACTCAAACCCAAATTCCAGAACCATCTGCGCCCGTTCGCGAATTCGCTCGCCGAACGCGGCGTCACGGCCAACCAGGTCACGCTGTTCGCGGCCGGCGGCTCGATCGTCGTCGGCGCGCTCGCCGGGCTCGGCGTATTCGCCCGCGCGCTGTTCCTGCTGATTCCGCTGTGGCTGTTCGCGCGGATGGCGCTCAACGCGATCGACGGGATGCTCGCGCGCGAGCACGGGCAGAAGAGCACGCTCGGCGCGTACCTGAACGAACTGGGCGACATCGTGTCCGACGTCGCGCTCGTGCTGCCGTTCCTCGCCATTCCCGCGTTCGCTCCGGCGGACGTCTGGCTGTTCGCGCTGACGGCGGTGATCGTCGAATGCGCGGGGCTGATCGGCCCGCTCGTCGGCGCGACGCGCCGCTACGACGGCCCGTTCGGCAAGAGCGACCGCGCGCTGGCCCTCGGCGCGTTCGCGCTGTGGATCGGCCTCGGCTTCCCGGTCGGCGGCGTCGCCGCGTGGCTGTGGCGGCTGCTGATCGTGCTGTCGATCGTGACGGCGGTGCGGCGCGTGCGGGCCGGCATCGCCGAAGCGGGCCGCTGACGGGCCCGGCGCTGGAGGGCGGCGCCACACCATTCGAATAACGAAACGAGAGAGATCGCATGAACGCACGCACGGCCCGTGAGGCCGATTTCATCACGCACGACGGCGCAACGCTGTTCTATCGTCACTGGCCCGCGACGGGCCCGCGCTGCCGCGGCGCGATCGTGCTGCTGCATCGCGGGCACGAACATTCGGCGCGCGTCGCGCACCTCGTCGACGAGCTCGACCTGCCGGATTTCGCCTTTTTTGCGTGGGATGCACGCGGCCACGGCCGCTCGCCGGGCGCGCGCGGCTACAGTCCGAGCGCGGCCGCGTCGGTGCGCGACCTGCAGACCTTCGTCGAGCATATCCGCGACACGCATGGCATCGCGATCGAGGAGCTGGCTGTCGTCGGCCAGAGCGTCGGCGCGGTGCTCGCGGCGGCCTGGGTGCACGATTACGCGCCGCCGATCCGCGCGCTCGTCGTCGCGTCGCCGGCATTCCACATCAAGCTCTACGTGCCGTTCGCGCGGCCGGGGCTGCGGCTGATGCACAAGCTGCGCGGGCTGTTCTACGTGAACAGCTACGTGAAGCCGAAATTCCTCACGCACGACCCGGAGCGGATCGCGAGCTACGCGTCCGATCCGCTGATCACGCGGCCGATCGCGGTCAACATGCTGCTCGACCTGCACGATACCGCGCAGCGGATCGTCGCCGATGCCGCCGCGATCACCGTGCCGACGCAGTTGCTGATCTCGGGCGCCGACTGGGTCGTGCATCGCGGCCCGCAGGACCGCTTCTTCGAACGGCTCGGCGCGGCGCGCAAGGAGCGCATCGTGCTGCCGGGCTTCTATCACGACACGCTCGGCGAGCGCGACCGCGCGCAGGCGCTCGCGCCGCTGCGTGCGTTCGTGCTGCGCGAGTTCGATGCGCCGAGCCCGCGCGTGTCGCTTGCCGACGCCGACCGCCGCGGCGCGTTCCACGACGAATACGCGGCGCTCGGCCGGCCGCCGGCCAGCGTGTTCGCGCGGGCGTACTGGGCGCTCACGCGCGCCGGCCTGAAAGCCGGCGGTGCGCTGTCCGACGGCATCGCGCTCGGGCTGCGGCTCGGCTTCGATTCGGGCTCGACGCTCGACTACGTGTACCGCAACCGCTCGCAGGGGCGGTTCGGCATCGGCGCGCTGATCGACCGCACGTATCTCGATTCGCCGGGCTGGGTCGGCATCCGCCAGCGCAAGGTGCATCTGCAGGAACTGATCGGCACGGCGATCGGCCGCCTGCGCGGGAACGGCACGCCGGTGCGGATCGTCGACATCGCGGCCGGCCACGGGCGCTACGTGCTCGACGCGATCGCGACGGCCGCCGAGCGCGACGGCGCGGCGCCCGACGACATCACGTTGCGCGACTACAGCCCGCCGAACGTCGAGGCCGGCCGCGTGCTGATCGCGCAGCGCGGCCTCGAGCCGATCGCGCGCTTCGAGCGCGGCGATGCGTTCGACGAGGCATCGCTCGCGACGCTCGAGCCGCGGCCGACGCTGGCGATCGTGTCGGGCCTGTACGAGTTGTTCGGCGAGAACGCGCTGATCGAGCGCTCGCTGCGCGGGCTCGCGCAGGCCGTGCCACCGGGCGGCTATCTCGTCTATACGGGGCAGCCGTGGCATCCGCAGCTCGAATTCATCGCGCGTGCGCTGAACAACCACCGCGGCGAGTCGACCTGGGTGATGCGCCGCCGTTCGCAGGCCGAAATGGACGAGCTCGTCGCGCGGGCGGGTTTCCGCAAGCTCGACCAGCGGATCGACGAGATGGGCATCTTCACGGTCAGCCTCGCGCAGCGGGTCGACGCGTCATGAGCGCGCTCGGCGGCGGCGCGGGTGCGGACGCGAGCGGCGGGCTGGCCGAGCCGGCGGCCGGTGCGCGCGACGCGTCGTTCGCGCTGCGCTTGTGCTGGCTCGCGGCGATGGGCGCCGTGTTCTTCTCGACGTACGGCTTCGCGAACTGGCTCGCCGCGCGCCGCGAAGCGGTGCCGACGTTCGCGTTCGGCTGGGAGCATGCGATCCCGTTCGTGCCGTGGACGATCGTGCCGTACTGGTCGATCGACCTGCTGTATGCGCTGTCGTTCTTCTTCTGGACGCGCCGCGACGATCTGCTCGATCACGTGAAGCGGCTGTTGACCGTGCAACTGGTGTCGGTCGCGTGTTTCGTCGCGTGGCCGCTGCGCTTCGGCTTCGAGCGGCCCGACGCGGGCGGCGTGGCCGGTGCGCTGTTCACGCTGCTGATGGGTTTCGACAAGCCGTTCAACCAGGCGCCGTCGCTGCATATCGGGTTGCTCGTCGTGCTGTGGGCCGTCTATGCGAAGCACGTGCGCGGCACGTTCGCGCGCGTCGTGCTGCATCTGTGGTTCGCGGCGATCGGCGTGTCGGTGCTGACGACTTACCAGCATCACGCGATCGACGTGCCGACCGGGGCGGCCGTCGGCTGTCTCGCGCTGTTCCTGTTTCCGCTGCGCGATGCGGCGGGCCGCTTGGCCGGCGCCGAGGCGTCGCCGTCCGCGGCCGGTCGCGCGCTCGCGCGCCGCTATGCGTTCGGCGCCGCGCTGGTCGCGCTCGCGGCGCTGGCGTGCGTGCCGCGTGCGCCGGGGTGGGCGCTGGCGGCAGGGTGGGTCGCGCTGGCGCTCGCCTGCGTCGCATGGGCATACCGGCGCGGCGCGCCCGGCGCGTTCCAGAAGGATGCGGAGGGGCGGTTTCCGGTTTCCATCGGCTGGCTGCTTGCGCCGACGATCGCCGGCGCGTTCGTCAATTCACGGCTGTGGACGTTCCGGCACCCGGCGCCGGTGCGGATCGACGAGCGCGTGTCGATCGGCCGGACGCCGACGACGCGCGAGATCCGGCGCCACGGCTTCACCGCACTGATCGACCTGGCCGCCGAGATGCCGCGCTGGGCGGCGGCCGATGCCTCGCTCGCATATGCGTGCGTGCCGCAGCTCGACCTCGTCGCGCCGACGGCGGCGCAGCTCGCGCAGGCCGTCGCGGCGCTCGAGCGGCTGCACGGCGACGGGCGTGACGTGCTGGTCTGCTGCGCGCTCGGCTACGGGCGCAGCGTGCTGTGCGCGGCCGCTTGGCTGGCCGCGCGGCGCGGGCTGACGGATGCGCGCGACGCGCTGGCCGCGGTGCGCGCGGTCCGGCCGCACGCGGTGTGGTCGGATGACGGCGTGGCCGTGCTGCAGCAGTGGATCGATCGCCGTCGCGACGCGGAGCCGGTGTGATGCGCGATCGGTCCGGCCCGTTCAGGATCGCCGCCGCGCGCGGCGTGCTCGATGCGGGCGCGTGGGCGATCGCGGTCGCGCTGGCCGCGGCCGGCGCGGGCGGATGGATCGCGGCGGGCTGGCCGCCGGCGACGCTCGCCCGCGTGCTGCTGGCCGTCGTCAGCACCGGATCGGGGATCGCGGCGCTGTGGTACGCGGTGCGCATCGAGATCGATCGGCGGCTGTTTGCCGCGCTGGCGCGGGCGGTGGACGGCGACGGGTCGGTCGACGACGGGCTCGCGGCGCTCGACCGCGCGCTCGCCGATCTGGGCTGGATCGATGCGACGAAGGCCGGGCGCACGCTCGACGCGCGCGTGCGCGGCGCGGTCGGGCTGTGCCGGGCCGCCGTGCTCGTCGCGGTCGTGCAGTGGCTCGTCGTCGGTATCGCGATCGCGGTGTCGCCGATCGGCTAGCGATGCATGCGATGCGTCACGCGTGACGCGCGGGCCGTCCGTTGCGTCCGCGTGCGCTGGGCCTCGTACATCGCCTGGTCCGCATGCTCGATCAGCGCATTCATGTCGGTACCGTCGTCCGGCAGCATCGCGATGCCGACCCTGACGCCGAGCCGCAGCGCATGCCCGTCGAATTCGAACGGCTCGCCGGCCCGTGAGCGCGTCGTGCGTCGCGCGCAGGTAGCGTTCGTTCGCTTCGTTGCGGGCCGCGTGGAACATCGCGGCGGCGATCAGGTCGGCCATCAGCCGCAGCGTGCCCGAATCGGCCGGCGACAAACCGGCGACGTCCGGCGACATCACCTTCAGCACGCCGATCGTCGTGCCGGCATGCGTGAGCGGCATCACGAGCATCGAGCGCAGGCCGACCCGGCGGCACGCATCGCGATCGACGCGCGGGCCGGTTTCCGAATCGCTGCAGTGCAGCAACTCGCCTTGCTGCACGCACAGGCCCGACAGGCTGCCCGAGCCGCAACCGTAGCGCGAACATCCCGGCGGCCGTGCCCGACGCGGCGCGGGACACCATGTCGTCGCCTTCGGCGAATTCGACCGCGGCGGCGCTCGCGCCGGTGAGCTGCGGCACCTGCTAGGCCATCACCCTGCCGAGGTCGAGGCCGAGTTTCGCGATTTCGGCCTGGGCCGCGCTGCTGCGCAGCAGCGTATCGGCGGACGGGGTGGCGGAGTCGACGATTTGATTCAGGTCGGTTTTCCATGAAGAAAGTACGTCGCGCGGCGCGTACTTGCGGTAGCATACGCGCCGCTTGCGGCAGCGCATTCCGGGCGGTCCGCAACGGAACGTGGCCGATGCCCGGCCAGCCGTATCGCGCCGGCGGTATGCCGTTCCAGCCGTCCGGCTGGCAACGGCGCAATTCTTGCCATTCACTCTTCCTGCGCAGCATTTCCGACCGAATTGAGATTTTTTCGCTTCTCAGTCGCGAATCACGGTAAGTTTTGTTCTATTTTTGAGATAGTGTGACGAATGATGGGCGCCGGTGCCAGGCGCCCCTCAGCGCGACGAACCGGTTATTCAAGCATCCGCCGCGTCGTACCGATAAATGCAATCAAGCCAGATATGAGGGGAAGCAGAGGGGATGTGCACTCACGGGCATAGCTGCTTTGCGCGCGTCGGTTGCGACGCGCAGGATCACCGGACGATCGTGACGACGCGAGGCCGCGCATGAAGCCCGCCGTGTCGCTGTTCGTCCTGACGGCCGCGATGACCGGCGCTTTCCATACGGCCGCGCTGTCGGCCGCACCGATGCCGGCCGTGCCGGCCGCCGCCTCGACGGCCGCGGCCGCTTACGCGGCGGCGCCCGATGCGGCGTCGGCCGCGGTGCCCGCGGCAGCGCCGGCCGCCGGCCTGCCGGCGACGACCGTTCATGTGCCGTTCGCATCGCTCGGGGCGTTCGATCCGCTGCGTCTGCGCGGCGCCGACGACGCCCGCACGATCAACGCCGGCGTGCGGCTCGACCGCGTGATCACGGGCGCGCGCTTGCGCCTGACTTACGCGTATTCGCCGTCGCTGATCTTTCCGCTGTCGCACCTGAAGGTGTCGGTGAACGGCGAGGTGGTCGCGACCGTCCCGTTCGACGCCGCGCGCGCGGGCCGTACGGTCACGCAAGAAATCCCGATCGATCCGCGTTACTTTTCCGATTTCAACCAGATCGGCCTGCGCCTGATCGCGCATTACACGCTCGACCATTGCGAGGATCCGACGAACTCGGCGCTGTGGGCCGACGTGAGCCCGACGAGCGAGCTGATCCTCGACGAATCGCCGGTGCGCCTGCCGAACGATCTCGCGCTGTTGCCCGCGCCGTTCTTCGACCGCCGCGACAATGGCCGCGTGCGGTTGCCGTTCGTGCTGCCTGCCGCGCCCGATTCGGCGACGCTGCGCAGCGCGGGCGTGCTCGCGTCGTGGTTCGGCGCGCTGGCCGACTATCGGCATGCGCGCTTCCCGGTAGCGACCACGCTGCCCGCCGACGACCAGGCCGTCGTGGTCGGCACGGCCGCGACGCTGCCGGCCGGTCTCGCGCTGCCGCCCGTGAACGGCCCGCTGCTCGCGGTCGCCGACAACCCGGCCGCGCCGGGCCGCAAGCTGCTGGTCGTCACGGGCCGTACGGCGGCCGAGGTCGACGACGCGGTCGCGACGCTCGTGCTCGGCCGCGCGGCGCTGTCGGGGCCGGCGGCGACGGTTGCGCACGTCGATCTCGGTGCGCCGCGCAAGCCGTACGACGCGCCGCGCTGGCTGCCGGTGAACCGGCCGATCGCGTTCCGCGAACTCGTGAACGACCCGCGCCAGCTGGAAGTGCGCGGCACGACGCCCGACGCGATCCGGCTGAACCTGCGCGTGCCGGCCGATCTGCATTCGTGGAACGGCGCGGGCGTGCCGATCACGCTGCGCTACCGCTACACGGCGCCGACCGTGCAGGACAATTCGACGCTCGCGGTCGAGATCAACGACCAGCTCGTGAAGTCGTACCGGCTCGGGCCGGCCCAGGCGGAGGACGCGCACGGCCGCATGCAGCTACCGCTGCTGTCGGTGCCGGAAGGGCGTGTGACGAGCGACGTCGACATTCCCGCGTTCCGCGTCGGCAGCGGCAACCAGCTGCAGTTCCGCTTCACGCTCGATTCGCAGAAGACGGGCCTGTGTTCGAGCACGGCCACCGAGCCGCAGCGCGCGGCGATCGATCCCGATTCGACGATCGACTTCTCGCACTTCGTCCATTACGCGCAATTGCCGAATCTCGCGTTTTTCGCGAACAGCGGCTTCCCGTTCACGCGCTTCGCCGACCTGTCGCAGACGGCCGTCGTACTGCCCGACCGGCCGTCGCCGCAGGAACTCGAGGCCTATCTGACGATGCTCGGCCACATGGGCGAATGGACCGGCTTCCCGGCGCTGCGCGTGCAGGTCGCGCGGCCCGGCGACGTCGCCGCGCTGTCGGGGCACAAGGACCTGCTCGTGATCGACGGCTCGCCCGCGTCGCCGCTGCTCGCGCAGTGGCGCACGGCGCTGCCGCTCGCGATCGGCGAGCAGGGCGGGGCCGGCGGCGCGGGCGCGACGCGCGTCGCGTTCACGGTGAAGGAGCGCTGGCGCAACGGCGTGGGCGTCGCCGACGGCGGCGCGCACATCGAACAGGCGGGCCCGCTCGCGGCGCTCGCCGGTTTCGAGCTGCCGGGCAGCCGCGGCCGCAGCGTCGTCGCGCTGACGGCGACCGGCCAGCCGCGCCTCGGCGATCTGCTCGACGTGTTCGAGAACGCCGGGCTCGTGTCGCAACTGCAGGGCGACCTCGCGCTGGTACGGCCGGGGCAGGTCGACAGCCTGCGGGTCGGCGAGCCTTACGTGGTCGGCTTCGTGCCGTGGTATGCGCGCGTGTGGACCGAGGCGGCGCGGCATCCGGTCGTGCTCGGCGCGGTCGGCGTCGTTGCGGGGCTGCTGCTCGCGCTCGGCGTGTTCAGCGTGCTGCAGCGAATCGCCGCGCGTCGACGGGGGATGTAACGGATGGCGCGGGCAATGACGAAGCGACGGGCAACGCAGCCGGCGCGGCGTGTCGGCGCGACGCTCGCGCTGGCGGTTGCGATGACGTGCGCGGCGGTCGGCATGACCACGCGCGCGCACGCCGCGGCGGCCGATGCGGCGGGCGCGGGATGCGGCGCGGCGTGGCCGCGCTGGGACGCGTTCAAGCGCGATTTCATCTCGGCCGACGGCCGCGTGATCGACGTCGGCTCGGCCGATTCGCGCACGGTATCGGAGGGGCAGGCGTATGGACTTTTCTTCGCGCTGGTCGCGAACGACCGGCGCATGTTCGACACGATCCTCGCATGGACCGAGAACAACCTCGCGCAGGGCGACCTGAGCGCGCACCTGCCGGCGTGGCTGTGGGGCCGCGCGCCCGACGGCGCGTGGCGCGTGCTCGACGCGAACGCGGCGTCGGACGCCGACCTGTGGATCGCGTATGTGCTCGTCGAGGCCGGGCGGCTGTGGCACGAGCGCAGCTATACGGCGCGCGGCGCGCTGCTCGCGAAGCGCGTGCTCGACGACGAGACGGCGACCGTGCCGGGCCTCGGTCTCACGCTGCTGCCGGGGCCGACCGGCTTCAAGCTCGCGAACGGCCAATGGCGCGTGAATCCGAGCTATTCGCCGCCGCAGGTGATTCGCGCGCTCGGCGCGCGGCTGCCCGACGACCGGCGCTGGGCCGCGCTGGCATCCAGCACCGCTCGCGTGCTGCTCGACACCGCGCCGAAGGGCTTCTCGCCCGACTGGGCGCTGTATCGCGCGGGCAAGGGCTTCGGGCCCGATCCGGACACGCACGCGGAGAGCGCGTACAACGCGATCCGCGTGTACCTGTGGGCCGGCACGCTCGACCGCGCCGATCCGCTCGCCGCGCCGCTGCTCGCGCGCTTCGCGCCGTTCGCCGACCATATAGCCGCGCATGGCGCGCCGCCCGAGAAGGTCGATACGACGACGGGCGTCGCGGGGCCCAACGACGGCAACGGCGGCTTCTCCGCGGCCGCCGTGCCGTTCCTCGACGCGCGCGGCCAGCACGCGCTCGCGGATGCACAGGCGGCTCGCGTCGATACGCTCGCGCGCCAGTCGGCGCCCGGCTATTACACGAGCGTGCTGACGCTGTTCGGCCTCGGCTGGCGGGACGGCCGCTACCGGTTCGGGGCGGACGGCACGCTCGACACCCGCTGGGGAGGCCGTTCGTGCGCCGCCCGCTGAAGCGCGCCGCGCCGCACGTCGCGGGATTCGCGTGGCTCGCGTCGTCGGTATGCGCGGCGGCGCCGGGCGCTGCCACGGGCACGGCGATCGCGCCCCCCGCGAACCCCGCGACACCGGCGACCTCGGCTGCCGCCGATGCGCGGCGCGAGCTCGACACCGCGCGGATGTGGGGCATCAAGCATCGCGACGACCTCGCAAGCGATGCGTTGCGCAAGGGCCTGCTGATCGCGCCGGGCGATCCCGACCTGCTGGCCGAACAGGTGCGCGTGCTGCTGCGGCTCGGCGATGCGAAAGGCGCGCAGGCGTCACTGGCGCGGCTGCAGGCGCAGTCGCCGAATGCGCCTGCCACGCGGCGGGTGGCCGACGAATACCGCGTCGCGACGAGCGGGCGCGGCGAGATGGCGCAGATCCGGCTGCTCGCGCGCAGCGGCCGCGCCGACGAGGCGGCCCGGCGGATCGTCGCGCTGTTTCCGAACGGCGCGCCGTCGGGCGCGTTGGGCGCCGAGTATTACCAGATCGTGTCGAATGCGCCGGGCGGGCGCGAGCCGGCGATCGCCGCGCTGCGCCGCGCGGTCGCCGCCGATCCGCGGGACACGAGCGCGTCGGTCGCGCTCGCGCGGCTGTTGAATCAGCGCGACGACACGCGCGCGGAAGCGAACCGGATCGCGTCGTCGCTCGCGAAGCGCGCCGACGCGGACCATACGGAAGCGATGGCGCTGTGGCGGCGCGTGCTGCAGTCGGCCGGCAGCGACCCCGCGTATCTCGATGCGCTGCACGCGTACCTCGCGCTCGCGCCGGACGATACCGAATTCCGCGATCGCGCTGCCGGCCTCGACCGGCAGCGCGACGCGCAGCGCCGGCTCGAACGCGATCCCGACTACATCGCGCAGCAGCGCGGGTTGCAGGCGCTCGCGCGCGGCGACCTGGCCGCCGCCGATCCGCTGCTCGCGCGTGCCGCGCGGGCGCGCTCGGACGACGCCGATGCGCTGGGCGGCCTCGGCCTGCTGCGTCTGCGCGAAGGGCGGCACGACGAAGCGCGCGCGCTGTTCGCGCGGGCCGCGACGCGTGCGACCGACCAGCGCGGCAAATGGCAAGGCCTCGCGCGTACCGCGCAGTTCTGGGGGCTGCTCGCCCAGGGCCGCGAAGCGGCCAGCGCCGGGCGCGCGCAGGATGCCGAGCGCGCCGCGCGTGCGGCGCTCGCGATGCAGCCGGACAACCCCGACGCGAAGCTGCAGCTCGCCGATGCGCTGCTCGCGCAGCGCGACTGGGCGCGGGCCGAGCCGTTGCTGCGCGGCTTGCTGGCCGCGCGTTCGCCGAGCCTGTCGGCCGTGCGCGACACGGCCACGCTGTATGAAAACACCGGCCGCGCGGACCGGATCGGCCCGCTACTCGACGCGCTGCAAGGGCGCGTGACGGGCGCCGACGACCGCCGCACGCTCGACGGCCTGCGCGGCGACGTGCTCGCGAACGAAGCGCGGGCGCTGGCCGACAAGGGCGCGCGCGGCCCGGCCGCGCAGCGCTACGAGGCGGCCGTGCGCGCGGCGCCCGACGCGCCATGGACGCGCTTCGCGCTCGCGCGTCTCTATCGCGACATGGGGCTGCCGCAGCTCGGCCGCACGGTGATGGACGACGGGCTCGCGCGGAGCGACACGCCCGAGATGCGCTACGCGAGCGCGCTGTATCGCAACTCGATCGACGACGTCGCGGGCGCGCAGGCCGCGCTGGCGCCGGTCGACGACGCGCACCGGTCGGACGGGATGCGGGCGCTCGCGCGCAAGCTCGATGCCGAACGCGCGCTGGCCGACGCGCGCGGCGCGCATGCACGCGGGGACCGCGCGGCCTTCGCGGCCACGCTCGCGCACGCGCAGGCGAGCGCGCCGGACGATCCCGACATGCTCGCGGCGATCGGCGCGCAGTGGATCGACGCGGGCGACCCCGAGCGCGGCCTCGCGCCGCTGCGCGACTGGATCGCCGCGCATCCGCGCGAAGCCGACGCGGACGTGCGGTTGCGCTACGGCGACCTGCTCGGCAGCGCGGGGCGCGACGAGGCGCTCGCCGCGTGGCTCGACACGCTGCGCCGCGATCCGTCGCTGACGCCCGCGCAGACGGCGCGACTGGAGGACCAGTCGCTGCGGCTCGTGCTGCGGCAGACCGACGACGCGATCGCACGACAGGACTATGCACGGGCGCGCACGCTGCTCGATCGCGCGAGCCCGGCCGGCCGCGCGGACAAGCGTTATGCGCTCGAACTCGCCGATCTCGAACGCGCGCAGGGGCATTACGACGCGGCGCGCGACGCGCTCGCGCCGGTCGTCGCGCGTACGCCGGACGATGCCGATACGCAGCTCGCGCTTGCCCGGATCGACGAGGACAGCGGCAACCGTGCCGCCGCACGCGAGCGCGTGCAGGCCGTGCTGGCGCGCACGCCGGACGACGACGTCGACACGCAACTGTCGGCCGTGCGCCGCCTGAACGCGCTGCGCCGCCCGGACGAAGCCGCGCAGGTGACGGACCGGCTGCAGGCCGCGTATCCGGCGCGCGCCGACGTGACGGTCGCGGCCGGGCGCGTGGCCGAGGCGCAGGGCCGCTATGACGACGCGGCGTCGCTGTACCGGCTGTCGCAGTCGCAGGAACGCGCGACGGGCGTGAGCCCCGGTCGCGACGGGCTCACGCCCGCGCAGGCCGCGTTCGCGGAGCTCGCGCAGCGGCGCAATCCCGAGATCGAGACCGGCTGGATACCCGCGTACAAGTCGGGCGACGAAGGCATCTCGTCGTATCGCGCCCAGCAGGTGCCGATCTACATGCAGATGCCGGTCCGCTACGACGGGCACGTGTTCGCGCAGATCGACACCGTACACCTCGATCCGGGCACGCTCGATACCAGCGACCTGAACGCGTATTCGCTGAAGACGTTCGGCACGTACGCGGCGTTCAGGGCGCAGCCGAATCCGCCGGCCGCCGCGCTGCTCGCGAATCCGCCGGGCTCGCTGCACCAGTCGACCACGGGCGTCGCGCTCGGCGCCGGTTACCTGTCCGATGCGTGGCGCTTCGATCTCGGCACGTCGCCGCTCGGCTTCCCCGTGCATTACCTCGTCGGCGGCGTGCGCTACCGCTTCGACGCGGGCCCCGCGAGTTTCTCGGTGAATGCGTCGCGGCGGCCCGAAACGAGCAGCGTGCTGTCGTACGCGGGGATGCGCGACCCGTGGACCGGCGCGGTGTGGGGCGGCGTGCGCCGCGACGGCGTGAACCTGCGCGCGTCGGTCGACGTCGGCCGCACGAACCTGTTCGCGGAACTCGGCGCGGGCATGCTGTCCGGCCGCAACGTCGAGCGCAATGCGGAAGTCACGCTACGCACCGGTTTTACGGTGCCCGTGTACGAGCGCGCGACGATGAAGGTCAGCACCGGGCTCGTCGGCAATGCGTGGCACTACGCGCAGAACCTGCGCTACTACACGTACGGGCAAGGCGGTTACTACAGCCCGCAGCGCTATCTGTCGCTCGGCGTGCCGATCGAATGGGCGGGGCGGCACGATGCGCTGTCGTGGGACCTGACCGTCACCGGCGGGATCTCGAACAGCTACGAGAAGGATTCGCTGTATTACCCGACGCTCACCGGCCAGCGCGCCGCGCAGGTCGCGGCCGGGTTCGTGTACGCGGGCAGTTCGACGCGCGGCGTGTCGTTCTCGTACGGCGTGAACGGCATCGTCGAGTATCGCGTGAACCCGCACCTGAGCGTCGGCGCGCAGTTGCACATCGACCGGTCGCACGACTATGCGCCGAGCTCGGCGCTCGTGTACCTGCGCTATGCGTTCGATGCGCGCGCGCCGCGCAACTGGCTCGTGACGCCGACGCCCGTGCGGCTTTATTCGGATTACTAGGGGAACGCGTGAATACGGAATTCGATGCCACCCGCCACGCGCCCGGCGCCACCGGCCTGGTCGACCGCCTGCGCGCGCTGCTGCGCTCGGGATCGGCGCGCAGCAGCGCCGGCGCATTGAGCCGGCTCGCGATCGACGGCCTGCCCGATACGTGGACGCAACTGGAGGCCGGCGGTCTTTACGCGATCTACGCGGCCGGCGGCACGCCGGGATGCGACGCGCTCGTGTGGGAAAGCGCGCGCCAGGCGCGCACGCGCGACGTCACGATCGTGCTCGCGCGCGATCCGGTGCGCGTCGCCGCGCACATGGAATCGCTCGGCTTCGCGGGCGGCGCGCAGCCGGCCGGCTGGCCGCGCAACCTGAACGTGCTGGCGATGCCGCCGGCGGCCGAGCCGGCCGAGGCCGGTGCCGACGCCGGCGTGACCGCCGCTGCGCCGCGCGGCGCGGCGCCGGGCCCGTTCGCGCGGCTGACCGGCGGGTTGCGCGCGATGAAGCGCTACGGGCTGCATGCCCGTTCGCTGTATTTCGTCGAAGGTGCGCAGCGCTGGTTCAGCTGGGACGATCCGGTCGCGCTCGCGGATGAAGCGCACGCGCTGGCCGACTGGTGCCGCACGCGCCGGATCGCGCTCGTGCTGCTGCTCGACCCCGAAGCGACCCGGGCGGGCGACGACGCGCGCACCGACGATGCGCCGCTCGTGCGCGACGCGGATCGTACGCCGCGCAGCGGCTTCCACGGGATCTGCTCGGGCGTCGCGCAGTTGCAGCGCACCCACGGCGAGCTGCTGTGGGTGGTCGATTTCTGGCGCGCGGGCGACACGCTCGCGGCCGGCGAGGTGCGGCCGCTGCGCTTTGCGCCGGGCGGCCGGCTGTCGGCGAGCGTCGATGGCGGCGCGATCGAACCGGCCCGCCGGATGAAGCTGGCGAGCGACGAGGATCGCGTGGTGGTCAGCCGCGCGGTGCTCGACGGCGTGAGCCGCGTGCCGGACGGCTGGGAGATCGTCGACGACAACGCGGCCGTCGTCGCCGCGTGCGCGACCGCGCAGGCCGCGACCGCGGTGCTCGTGTTCCGCTCGCACGCGCAGCTCGAAGCGCTGTGCGCGGACGTGCACGCACTGCGCCGGCAGTGCGGCGGCGCGCTGAAGATCGCGGTCGTCGAGCGTGGCGAGGTGCTGCGCCAGCAGTTCGAGATGCTCGTGCTGAGCGTCGGCGCGAACCGGGTCGTCGCGCGCGACCTGCCCGTCTCGCGGATGCAGGCGGCCGTGCACGCGTTGCACGGCCAGCTCTACGCGCGGCCCGTCGCGGCCGACTATCGTGCGGCGCTCGCGGCCGCGCTCGGCGATTCGGTGCTCGGCTATCTGCCGGTCGGTGCGTTCTGCCTGCGGATTCGCGCGGTGCTCGACCGCGGCGCGGTGCTTGCGCTGCCGCACACGCTCGCGAAGCTCACGCTGTTGCCGGGCGTGTCGCACGTCGACGCGCTGCGGCACTGCCGGCCGCGCCGCGCGGGCGACGTCGTGACGGCCGATGCGGGGCACCTGTTCGTGTTCCTGTTCGCGTGCGAGCCGGTCGACGCCGACGATGCGCTCGCGCGGATCTTCGACGTGCCGGTCGATACGCTGTCCGATCGCGTCGTATGCCTCGGCCAGGGCAGCATCGACACCGAGCTCGATGCGCTGAAGGCCGAGAACCGGCGCGCGCCGATCGCCGACTACAGCGACCTGTTCGCGGCGACGCAGCCGGCGCACGCCGCACGCGCCGCGCCCGCGCACGTCGAAGTCGACGCCGGCGCGGCGCTGCCCGACGCGAGCGAGGTGAGCGATGCGATCGAGGCGATCGATACCGTCGTCACGCTCGACGCGATCGGCACACCGCGGGCGTCCGATTCCGCCGCCGCCGATGCCGTCGACGCGTCTGCACCGGAGCCCGTCATTCCCGCCGCGCGTGCGCGCGGCGCCGTCCGCAGCGCGATGCCGCTGCGCAAGCAGGAGAACGCATGATCGGCGAACTCGTCATCGGCTTCATCGTCGGTATCGTGATTGCGGTGCCGGTGTGGATCGTCGCGCAGCACCTCGGCATCGGCCGCGGCTTCCACGCGCCGCGCGGCATCGACCGGCGCGACGCGGTGCCGTGCGAACTCGTGCCGGTCGCGCTGCGCGGCCGCCTGTTGCCGGGTGCCGGCGGCGAAGAAGGCGACAAGCGCGATAACCGCGATAACCGCGATAACCGCGACAGCAAGGCGGCACGATGAAGACGATCGCCCTCACGTCGACGGCAGGCGGCGCGGGCCGCACGACGCTGGCCGCCGCGCTCGCGGTGCTGCTCGCGCGCCGCGGCCGGCCGGTCGTTGCCGTCGAATTCGATGCACAGAACCTGATGGGCGCGACGCTCGGCCTCGATACGGTGGCCGAACACGGTCTCGCGCACAGCCTGCTGGGCGGCGCCGAACCGTGGCACGCGCATACGTGGCGCAACGCCGACGGCGTGCTGTTCGTGCCGTACGGGCAGGTCGATGCGGCCGGCGCCGCCGCGTGCGATGCGCGGCTCGTCGCCGATCCGGCCTGGCTGTCGCGCGCGCTCGACGAGGTCGCGCTGCCGGCCGACGGCGTCGTGCTGGTCGACACAGCGCGCTATCCGTCGCCGCAGGCCGAGCAGGCGATTCGCCGCGCGGACCTGACGCTCGTCGTCGTGCCGCCGGAGCCGGTCGCCTGCGCGACGACGGCCGCGCGGCTCGGCGCGCTGCGGGCCGGCCGCGGCGAACTGCGGATCGTCGTGAACCGGCTGAACCCGGCGCGCGACATGCAGCGCGACGCGCTGGCGATGCTGCGCGCGGTCGCGGGGCCGGCGTCGATGCTCGAGCAGCGCATCCACGTCGACGCGGCGATGCCCGAAGCGCTCGCGCGCGGCAGCTGGATCTTCGACGATGCGCCGTACTCGCAGGCGTCGCACGACCTGAACGGCGTCGCGAACTGGGTCGACACGTGGCTGACGGCGGCCGTCGCCGGCCGCGCGGGAGCCGCGCGATGAAGGCCGCGCTCGCGTCGCGACTGCGCGCGTTCGGCCGGCGCGCGGCAGACTGGTGCGCGCGCGGCATCGGGCTGCCGGCGCAACGCACGCGGGTGGACTGGTTCGTGCGGCTGTTCTTCC
This sequence comes from Burkholderia sp. A2, assembly GCF_001729305.1. NCBI lineage: Bacteria > Pseudomonadati > Pseudomonadota > Betaproteobacteria > Burkholderiales > Burkholderiaceae > Burkholderia > Burkholderia sp. A2. The sequence continues at coordinate 252,336 of NZ_LZXX01000057.1, forward strand.
ACGCGCCGCCCCCCGGCCGGCCCGATCATGTGCGCCGCTGGGTGCGCGTCGCGTTCCTGCGGCTCGCGCACGACTGGGGCGTGCTGCAGCCGCTCAGCGTGCGCGAATGGCTGTGGCGCGCGATCGTGCGCGCGCCGCGTGCGGCCGACGGCCGGCCCGCGCGCGATCCGCTCGCGTGGTTCGACACGTTCGTCGTGCCTGTCTACGTGGCCGCGCGTGCGGTCGGCCGGCGCGTCAACGCGATGCTCGAGCGTCTGCCGTGGGCGCGCTGGGGCGGCTGGCTCGATGCGCGCGCGAACGGCGTCGGCCGACGTCGCTGGCTCGCGCCGCTGCTGCTCGTCGCCGGCGCGGTGCTGTGGGCCGCGGCCGGAATGTCGCCGCTGATGCCCGGCGCGCAGTTCGCGTTCTTCGCGATCGTCGCGGTGCTCGCGCTCGCGCTGCGCCGCCTGCCGGGCCATCTGCCGACCCTCGCGCTCGCGTCGCTCGCGCTGCTGGCCACGCTGCGCTACGTGTGGTGGCGCACGACGCAGACGCTCGACTTCCGCAGCCCGGTCGAAGCCGTCGCCGGCTACCTGCTGTACGGCGCCGAAGCCTATACGTGGATGATCCTGCTGCTCGGCTTCGTGCAGACCGCGTGGCCGCTCGACCGGCCGATCGTGCCGCTGCCCGACGATCCGGACACCTGGCCGACCGTCGACGTCTATATCCCGACCTACAACGAGCCGCTGTCGGTCGTGAAGCCGACCGTGTTCGCCGCGCAGAGCATCGACTGGCCGAGCGCGAAGCTGCGCGTGTACCTGCTCGACGACGGCCGGCGCCCCGAGTTCGCGGCCTTCGCGGCCGAGGCCGGCATCGACTACCTGACGCGCGACGACAACCTTCACGCGAAGGCCGGCAACATCAACCGCGCGCTGCCGAAGACGCACGGCGACTACATCGCGATCTTCGACTGCGATCACGTGCCGACGCGCTCGTTCCTGCAGACGACGATGGGCGTGTTCCTGCGCGACCCGAAATGCGCGCTCGTGCAGACGCCGCACCATTTCTTCTCGCCCGATCCGTTCGAGCGCAATCTCGGCACGTTCCGCGAGGTCCCGAACGAGGGCAACCTGTTCTACGGCCTCGTGCAGTCGGGCAACGACCTGTGGAACGCGACGTTCTTCTGCGGATCGTGCGCGGTGCTCAAGCGCAGCGCGCTGGAGGAGGTCGGCGGCGTCGCGGTCGAGACGGTGACCGAGGACGCGCACACGGCGCTCAAGCTGCATCGGCGCGGCTATACGTCGGCGTACCTGCCGACCGTGCAGGCGGCCGGCCTCGCGACCGAAAGCCTCGCCGGCCACGTGAAGCAGCGCACGCGCTGGGCGCGCGGGATGGCGCAGATCTTCCGTATCGACAACCCGTTCCTCGGGCGCGGGCTCGGGTTCATCCAGCGGATCTGCTACGGCAACGCGATGCTGCATTTCTTCTACGGGATTCCGCGGCTGGTGTTCCTGACGATCCCGCTCGCGTACCTGTTCTTCCACCTGTACTTCATCAACGCGTCGTCGTTCGCGCTCGCGAGCTACGTGATCCCGTACCTCGTGCTCGCGAACGTCGCGAACTCGCGGATGCAGGGACGCTACCGTCATTCGTTCTGGGCCGAGGTCTACGAATCGGTGCTCGCGTGGTACATCGCGTTGCCGACCACGGTCGCGTTCTTCAGCCCGAAGCACGGCAAGTTCAACGTGACCGACAAGGGCGGCAAGATCGACGAAGGCTACGTCGACTGGTCGACGTCGAAGCCGTATCTCGTGCTGTTCGCGTTGAACGTGCTCGCGATCGTCGCCGGCCTGTGGCGGCTCGTGGCCGATCAGGGCGACGAGGCGTCGACGATCCTGATCACGCTCGGCTGGACCGTCTACAACCTCGCGATGCTCGGTGCGGCGCTGGCCGTCGCGCGCGAGACCAAGCAGGTGCGCGTCACGCACCGGATCGCGATGCGCGTGCCGGCGATGCTGCTGCTCGCCGACGGCTCGACCGCCGCGTGCTTCACGAGCGACTATTCGACCGGCGGCCTCGGGCTCGAAGCGGTGCCGGGGCTGCCGCTCGCCGTCGGCGACACGCTGACGGTGTGCGTGACGCGCGGCGACCGCGCGTTTCCGTTCCCGGTGCGCGTGACCCGTGCGACGCCGACCCATGTCGGCGTGAGCTTCGAGGAGCTGACGCTCGAGCAGGAACGCCAGCTCGTGCAATGCACGTTCGGCCGCGCGGATGCGTGGCTCGACTGGCACGAAAGCGCGCGGCCCGACACGCCGCTCGGCGGGCTCAAGGAAGTGCTGCGGATCGGGCTGGACGGCTATGTACGAATGTGGAAGGGTGCGGCGCGCGGCGTGCAGGCCATGCTTGCGCCGAAACTCGATCGCGCGCGCGACTGACGCGGCGCGCATCATGGAGTGGGTTAGATGACGTTCTGGAATCTGTATTTCATCCTGAAGTTCGCGCTGTTCGCGACCGGGCGCCTGCAGCCGTTCTGGCTCGCGAACCTCGCGTTCGCGGTGGCGCTCGTGGCGAGCGCGCCGATCCGGTCGCGCGCGTGGCGCATCGTCCGGCAGGTCGTGGCGATCGCGATCGCGGTGCCGCTGCTCGCGCGCGAACTGCATGCGCCGCCGCTCGCCCGTCTCGCGGAGGCCGCGCGCGAAGTCAGCACGTTCCGCCTCGACTACTGGATGGAGCTGCTGCCGCGCCTGTTGCCGCCCGTGCTGGCGCTGACGATCGTCGGCGTGCTGATCATCTATTTCATCGTCAATCGCTGGCTGCGCGTCGCGACGTTCGTGGTGGCCGTGCTGGTCGTGATGCCGCTGTGGCAGGCCGGCAGCGGCCTGATGGCGCGCGTCGCCGTACCGGCGCAGCCGCAAGCGAACGCGGCGGGCGCCACGCGCGTCGACCAGCCCGAGGACCACAACGCGGCGCTCGCGACGTTCCGTGCGCAGGAGTCGCAGCGGCAGGTCGCGTTCGGCCATCTCGGCAGCGATCCGGCCGCGCAGTTCGACGTGATCGTGCTGCACATCTGCTCGCTGTCGTGGGACGACCTCGATGCGGCGAAGGTGCGCAACCATCCGATGCTGAGCCACTTCGACTACCTGTTCACCAACTTCAGCACGGCCGCGAGCTACAGCGGCCCGGCGGCGATCCGCGTGCTGCGCGCGAGTTGCGGGCAGGAAGCGCATGCGGACCTGTACAAGAGCGCGCCGCAGCAGTGCCATCTGTTCTCGCAACTGGCGGGCGCCGGCTACACGGTGCAGTCGCTGCTGAACCACGACGGCCATTTCGACAACTTCCTGCAGGTGATCCACGACAACATCGGCGTGGCCGATGCGCCGATGATCTCGAACGCGGCCGCGCCGGTCGCGATGCATGCGTTCGACGGCTCGGCGATCAAGGACGACTACTCCACGCTCGCGAACTGGTACGCGCAGCGTGCGGCGGTGCCGGGGCCCGTCGCGCTGTACTACAACACGATCAGCCTGCACGACGGCAACCGCGTCGTCGGCAGCGCGCTGACGAGCATCGACTCGTATCCGCAGCGCGCGACGAAGCTGATGACCGACTTCGACCGTCTCGCCGACCTGATCGCGCAATCGGGCCGCCGCGCGGTGATCGTGTTCGTGCCCGAGCACGGCGCCGCGTTGCGCGGCGACAAGAACCAGGTCGCGGGGCTGCGCGAGATTCCGACGCCGCGCATCGTGCACGGGCCGGTCGGCGTGCGGCTCGTCGGCTTCGCCGGCAACCACGGCGCGACGACCGTGATCGAGCAGCCGACCAGCTTCGTCGCGCTCGCGCAGTTGCTGTCGAATCTCGTGTCGAACAGTCCGTTCAAGCCGGGTGCGACGCTCGCGCAATACGCGACCGATTTGCCGCGCACGCGGATGATCGGCGAGAACGAGGGCACGGTGACGATGCAGACCGCCGCGGGTTACGCGGTGAAAACTCCGGACGGCGTATGGATCGACGAACAGTAACGATTTCCGGCGAAGGCGACGACGATCGCCTGTCGCAACCGAACGACGTGATCGGCCTCGCGCGGCATCTGCCCGCGCTCGATCCCGAGCGCTATGTCGACGAGCAGGCGCGCCGCGCGTTCGACGCGTCGCTCGATCGCTGGCCGACGCTCGCGAAGCTGATGGGATTGAAGCGGTAAACGTACGACGGCCGGCATGATCGCCGGCCGTCGTGGCTTCGTCGGGCGAACCCGCCTACTGCGTCTTGCGTTCCGGCTGGCGGGTCCATTCGTCTTCTTCGCCCGGCACCTTGCCGAACGTCTGATCGGCCCACGCGGCGCGCGCCGCATCGATCTTCGCGCGTTCGCTCGACACGAAATTCCATTCGATGAAACGCTCGCCCGGCAGGTGCGCGCCGCCGAGCAGCATCACGCGTGCGCCGTTCGTACTCGCCAGCGCGACGGTGGCGCCCGGTTCGAGCACGGCCATCGTCGCCGGGGCGAGCGGCGTGCCGTCGATGCACAGGTCGCCGTCGACGAGATACACGCCGCGTTCGTCGTGCTCCGCATCGAGCGCGAGCTGCCCGCCCGGCGCGAATGCCGCATACGCATAGAGCGTCGGCGAGAACACGGCGACCGGCGACGCGCGCCCGAACGCGGTGCCCGCGATCACGCGCACCGTCACGCCGTCGCGCGTGAACGACGGCAGCGTGTCGGCCGCATGGTGAACGAACGCGGGCGCGGTGTCTTCATGCTCGACCGGCAGCGCGACCCAGGTCTGGATGCCGTGCACGGGCTGCTCGCGCGGTCGATCCTCGTCGGGCGAGCGCTCCGAATGCACGATGCCGCGGCCGGCCGTCATCCAGTTCACGTCGCCCGGCACGATCTTCTGCCGGAAGCCGAGGCTGTCGTGATGCATCAGCGAGCCGTCGAACAGGTAGGTGACGGTCGCGAGCCCGATGTGCGGATGCGGCAGCACGTCGATGCCGCGGCCGGCCGGCAACACGGCCGGGCCCATCTCGTCGAAGAAGATGAACGGGCCGACGAGGCGCGCGGCGCGTGCTGGCAGCACGCGGCGCACGACGAGGTTGCCGATATCGCTTTCGCGCGGCGTGAGCAGGGTCTTGATCGAGGCGGACATGGCGGGAATCTCGTGGCGGGGCGGTGACGGAAGGCGCTCAGGCGATCGCCGTGTCGATCGCGATCGGATGCGTGAGGATCTTGTGCACCGGGCACGCGTTCGCGATCTGCAGCAGGCGTTCGCGCTGCTCGCCGGTCAGGTCGCCGTCGAGCGTGATGCGGCGCACGATCGTGCTCCCCGCGCTGCCCGATTCGTGCGCGAGCTTCACGTGCACTTCGTCGAGCGGCCAGCCTTTGCGTTGCGCATACATCTTCAGCGTGATCGCGGTACACGCGCCGAGACTCGACAGCAGCAGCGCGACGGGCGTCGGCGCCGTATCGCCGCCGCCGAGCGACGCGGGTTCGTCGGCGCGCCACTGGTGGACGCCGTCGGTGAAGTGGACGAGGTAATCGACCGGGCCGATGCTCGCTTCGACGGTGAGTTCGCTCATTGAAATTCCAGGTGGGGAAAGGGGACGGGCCTGCCGGGCAGGCCGGACGTCAGGGTTCGAGCAGGCGCTGCAGCCGCAGCTCCTCGAAATCCAGTTCGGATTCTATGCGGTGCAGCACCGCGTCGTCGACCCGGCCCTCGCGATGCAGGCCGAGCAGCGCGTCGCGCGACACGCCGACCAGCTCGAGCTCCACGCGCAGCATCCGCGCGCGCACGTCCGCGGGCTCCGCACCGTCGCGATGCGCGCGTTCGTTGAACGCGACGCGGCTGCGGTATTCGGTCAGCAGCCGGTCGAGCGATGCGCGTTCGAGGCCGGCGCCGCGCTGCTCGCGCGCGTCGAGCTCGGCAAGCGCCGCGCCGAACGTGTGCGCGCGCACCGCGTGTTCGGACATCGTGCGGCGCGCGGCCGGACGCAGTTTCAGTGCACGGATCAGCGGCGCGAGCGTGCCGCCCTGCACGACGAGCGTCGCGATGATCAGCAGGAACGTGCTGAACAGGATCAGGTCGCGGCCCGGGAAGTTGGCCGGCAGCGCGATCGCGGCCGCGAGGCTCACGACGCCGCGCATGCCCGACCAGCCGAGCACGACGGCTTCGCGCCACGACCACGCCGCGTGGCCCGCGCGCCGTGCACGCAGGCGGCCCGGCAGCCACATCGCGACGAACACCCACACGATGCGCGTGCCGATCGCGGCGGCCGTCGCCGGCAGCGCGACCCGCAGGCCGGCCGTCAGCACCGCGCCTTCGTGGTTCACGCCCGCGAGGATCGCGTGCAGCGCGAGGCCGATCAGGATGAACACGAGCGCGTCGAGCACGAACACGATCGCTTCCCACGTCGCCTTCGCCTTGATCCGCATGTCGGCGCCGAACACGCGATGCTGGCGCACGCCGAGCACGAGGCCGCAGGTGACGACCGACAGCACGCCGGAGCCGTGCACGGCTTCCGCGATCCCGTAGCTGCCCCATGCCATCGCGAACGTCACGACGATGCCGAGCATCGGCTCGCGCAGGCGTTGCAGCACCCAGCACATCGCATGGCCGCATGCGAGGCCGACCGCGATGCCGATCAGCGTGAGCGAGAAGAACAGGCCGGTCGCGCTCGCCGCCGTGATCGATACGGCGAGCGCGGCCGACACGGCCATCTGGTACAGCAGCAGGCCCGACGCATCGTTGACGAGGCTTTCGCCTTCCAGCACCGCGACGAGCCGCGCGGGCAGCGGGTGGCGCTGGAGGATCGCCTTCGCGGCGACCGCGTCGGGCGGCGACACGATCGCACCGAGCGTGAAGCATGCGGCCCACGGCAGCGCGGGATTCGCCGCATGCACCGCGAGCGCGACCGCGACGGTCGTGAACGCCACGGCCCCGAGCGCGAGCGACGCGATCGATGCGAGCTCCTGCCGGAATTCCTTCCACGCGGTGTAGAACCCGCTCGACATCAGGAGCGGAGGCAGCACGGCCGCGAGCAGCAGCGCCGGGTCCATGTCGGGCACGCGCTTGCCGGCGACGGCGACCACGCAGCCGCCGAGCAGCAGCACGACGGCCGGCGGAATCGAGATTCGCTCGGCGAGCCAGGTGAGCGCGCCCGCGCCGCAGATCAACAGCAACAGGTAATGGAACAGCTCGACGTTGGTCATGCGTGGCGGGCGGCGATGGAGTGGATCAAGAAGGCTTGCGGTCGTTCGCGGCGCCGCCCGGCAACGCGCCGAACATGTGCTGGCTGCACTTCGCGTCGCGCCATGCGGTGTTCAGCCGATGGCCGGACAGCATGCGCCGCGCGACGGGCAGGATCTGTTCGCCGGCCAGCATGCCGAGCAGGCCGACGAGCGCGATGACCGGCGGCGCGGGCGAGTTCACGCCGATCGCGCCGTAGATGACGCCGGCGAGGATGCCGGCGAGCAGCGACAGGACATACGGTTTCATGGTGGTGCGCCTCGTGATGGCCGAGCGGCACCGGAACGGCACCGTCAAAGTCCTGAAAGCGTATCGGGTTTACGTGAAGAAAAAAAGGGCGGGCAGTCCCGAACGGACGTCCATTCGGGAATCGGATCGATTCCATTCCTTGGGTGTTCGCGCCGCGCGTTTGCGGCTTAAATGTTTCAGCCCGGATGATGACGATCCGGCGCCGACGCATTCCGGGCGCCTCCCGCTTTCACGGTCGAGGCAGCCGCCTATTTTCCGTTCACAGGACCCATCCGCCATGAGCAACCCGAAACTTGAAGTACTGACGCCGCAGAACAGCCAGCTGATCTTCATCGACCAGCAGCCGCAGATGGCGTTCGGCGTGCAGTCGATCGATCGGCAGACGCTGAAGAACAACGTCGTCGGGCTCGCGAAGGCCGCGAAGGTCTTTAACATCCCGACCACGATCACGACGGTCGAAAGCGACAGCTTCTCGGGCCACACGTATCCCGAGCTGCTCGACGTGTTCCCGAACCAGAAGACGCTCGAACGCACGTCGATGAACTCGTGGGACGACCAGAAGGTGCGCGACGCGCTTGCCGCGAACGGCCGCAAGAAGGTGGTGGTGTCGGGCCTGTGGACCGAAGTCTGCAACACGACGTTCGCGCTGTGCGCGATGCTCGAAGGCGACTACGAGATCTACATGGTCGCCGATGCATCGGGCGGCACGACGCAGGCTGCGCACGACTTCGCGATGCAGCGCATGGTGCAGGCCGGCGTGGTGCCGGTCACGTGGCAGCAGGTGCTGCTCGAATGGCAGCGCGACTGGGCGCGCCGCGATTCGTACGACGCGGTGATGGCGATCGCGAAGGAGCATTCGGGCGCGTACGGGATGGGCGTCGATTACGCGTACACGATGGTCCACAAGGCGCCGCAGCGTACCGCGACGCCGCACGAGTCGATTCCGGCCGTGCCCGCGAAGTAACGCGCTGCCGGCCGCGATTGCCGCGACGGTTGCCGCGGCGATCGCGTGCCGTCGGCCGTCGCGCGGTCAGGCGGCGGGCAGCGCCCACGGCGCGCGCGAGAAATGTTCGGCGAGGAAATCGAGCAGCACCGTCACGCGCGCGGCGCGCAGCATGCCGGGCGGCGTGACGAGGTTCACGTTGATGTCGGCGATCTTCCAGTCGCTCATCACTTCCTCGAGCGCGCCGCGCTGCAGTTCGTCCCACACCAGGAACTCGGGCTGCAGCGCGAGGCCGTGACCGCCGACGAGGGCGGGGAGGATCACGTCCGCATTGTTCGTGCGAATGCGGCCGTGCACGTTCACGCCGACATCCTCGCCGGATGCCGAATGGCGGAAGCGCCAGTGCTCGGGTGTCGGCAGGTTCGTATACGTGAGGCACACGTGCTGTTCGATGTCGCGCGGATGCGTGGGGCGGCCGCGCCGGTCGAGATACGCGGGCGCCGCGACGAGCGGCCGGCGCACCGCGCAGAGGCGACGCGAGCGCAGCGTCGAATCGCTCAGCTCGGCGATGCGGATCGCGACGTCGAAGCCGCCCGATACGATGTCGACGATGTGATCGGTGAGCACGAGATCGATGTCGACGCGCGGATAGCGCTCGAGAAACGTGGGCAACACCGGCGACAGATGGTGCAGCCCGAACGACATCGGCGCGTTCACGCGCACGAGGCCGTGCGGTTCGAGCGCTTGCGCGGTGGCCTCGCTTTCGATCAGTTCCGCATCGGCGAGCAGGCGGATCGCGCGGTCGCGCAGCAGTTCGCCGGTCGGCGTGAGCGACAGCTTGCGCGACGTGCGGTACAGCAGCATCGCGCCGAGGCGTTTTTCGAGGCGCGCGATCGCTTTCGACACGGTGGGTTGCGAGACGCCGAGCTGCTCGGCGGCTTTCGCGAACGAACCCGTCTCCGCGACGCGCGCGAAGATGGCCCAGGCTTCGAGATCAGGAAGGTGTTGCATGGTCGGAGCGGATGGCAGGGAAGCGAAACGGATGCGAGGGCGGCGCGGCATGCGGCCGATGCGATGCGGATCATTCTAATCCGGCCGGGAGGAAAATCGTTATGGAATCTTATCTAATTTCATTGGGCGCCGGCGTGCTGATCGGCGTCGTGTACAGCGTGATCAAGGTGCGTTCGCCTGCGCCGCCGCTGATCGCGCTGGTGGGTCTCGCCGGCATGCTGGTCGGCGTGCAGGCCATCGCGCCGGTTCGTCACTGGCTCGGCTTCTGAACGCATCGAGGAGATGTCAATGAGCGCAACCGATACTCAACCCGATCTGATCCTGCACAGCGGGCGCATCACGACGCTCGATCGTGCGAACCCGATCGCGACCGCCGTCGCGATCAAGGACGGCCGCTTCGTCGCGGTCGGCGGCAATGCGGAGATCATGCCGCTCGCGAGCCGCGCGACGAAGGTGGTCGATCTCGGCGGCCGCGGCGTGCTGCCGGGCCTGATCGACAACCACTGCCACGTGATTCGCGGCGGCCTGAACTACAACATGGAACTGCGCTGGGACGGCGTGCCGTCGCTCGCGCTCGCGATGGAGATGCTCAAGCAGCAGGTCGCGATCACGCCCGCGCCGCAGTGGGTGCGCGTGGTCGGCGGCTTCACCGAACACCAGTTCGTGGAGAAGCGGCTGCCGACGATCGACGAACTCAATGCAGTCGCGCCGGACACGCCCGTGTTCATCCTGCACCTGTACGATCGCGCGTTGCTGAACGCGGCGGCGCTGCGGGTGGTCGGCTACACGAAGGACACGCCGGAGCCGCCGGGCGGGACCATCCTGCGCGATGCGGCGGGCAACCCGACCGGCCTGCTGCTCGCGAACCCGAACGCGACGATCCTCTACGCGACGCTCGCGAAGGGGCCGAAGCTGCCGTTCGAGTATCAGTACAACTCGACGCGCCATTTCATGCGCGAGCTGAACCGGCTGGGCGTGACGGGCGTGATCGACGCGGGCGGCGGTTCGCAGAATTATCCCGACGATTACGAAGTGATCCGCAAGCTGCACGACGCGGGCGAGATGACGATCCGGATCGCGTACAACCTGTTCACGCAGAAGCCGAACGCGGAGAAGGAAGACTTCGTGAACTGGACGAAGAGCGTCAAGTACCACGACGGCACCGACTACTTCCGCAATAACGGCGCCGGCGAGATGCTGGCGTTTTCCGCGGCCGACTTCGAGGATTTCCGCGTCGCGCGGCCGGACCTGCCCGCGCAGATGGAGGACGATCTCGAAAGCGTCGTGCGCGTGCTCGCG
>NZ_LZXX01000058.1:0-1141 GCF_001729305.1 Burkholderia sp. A2
CGAGCGCGACTTCGAGCGCGAACATCGCAGGTTGCGTGTAACGCGTTTCGTTTATCCGGTCCTGATGGTCGCCCCACAGCACGTCCACGAGCGACAGTTCTCCTTGCGCCTCGATATGGCTGTCGCATGCGTCGAATACGTCGCGAAACGGCGCGAAATCCCGATAGAGCTGCCGAGCCATCCCGGCGCGCTGCGCGCCCTGTCCGGTAAACAGGAATGCAAGCCGGTCGCGAACGCCGCCGGGCTGGCCGCTCCGGACCGTCATGGCCCGCGCCGCGTCCGACAGCGCATCGAGCAGCGTGTCGCGCGAATCCGCGACGATCGCCACGCGATGCCGATGGCTGTCGCGTGCGAGACGCAGCGCGCTGGCGACCGCGTCGGGCGCCAACGACGCGTCTGCCCGCACGTGCGCCGCGCAGTCTTCGAGCGCTTGCTTCAACATCGGCGCCGTGTGTGCGGACAACGGCCAGATGTCGTGACGCGCGTGCCCGGCCAGCGCGACGTCCGCGTCGGGCTCCGCTGCGCGCGCCTCCTGCCATGCTTCGACGATCAGGTGTGCGTTCGTGCCGCTCATGCCGAACGAGCTGATCGCGGCCACTCGCCGGCCCGGTCGGGACGACGGCCACGCCGCATGCTCGGTCGCGACGCGAATGCCGTTCGCATGCCAGTCGACGTGCGTGGTCGGCGTATCGAAATGCAGGTGCCGCGGCAGTTCACCCTTCTGCAGCGCGCATACGACCTTCATCAGCCCGGCGACCGCGGCGGCCGATTCGAGGTGCCCGATATTCGTCTTGATGCTGCCGACGTACAGGTCGCCGCTGCGATTCGTGTCGCGGCAGTACACGTCCTCGAGCGCACGCAGCTCGATCGGGTCGCCGAGCGGCGTACCGGTGCCGTGCGCCTCGACGTAGTCGACATCGGCCGGCGATACGCCGGCATGCTCGAGCGCCTCGCGGATCACGTCGCGTTGCGTACGGCCGTTCGGCGCCGTCATTCCGTTGCTGCGCCCGTCATGATTGACGGCGGAGCCACGAATCACCGCCCGGATCGGCCTGCCCTGCGCCCGCGCATCGGACAGCCGCATCAGCGCGACGACGCCGCAGCCTTCGCCGCGCACGTAACCGTCGGCGGCCGCGTCGAA
>NZ_LZXX01000058.1:1264-2083 GCF_001729305.1 Burkholderia sp. A2
GACGAGCGACGACGAGCACGCGGTGTCGAGATGCAACGCCGGCCCATGAAATCCGAACAGGTAGGAAATGCGTCCGGCCGCGAAGGGCCGCGCGGTACCGAGCGACGTCTGCGCATAGCTGAGCGCGTCGCCCGCTACGCTCTCGCTGACGCGCGCGTAGTCGTCGACCGACGAGCCGACGAACACGCCGGTTCGGTACGACGCGATCGTTTCCCGCGAAAAGCCGGCATCTTCGAGTGCACGCCACGTGCATTCGAGCAACAGCCGCTGCTGCGGATCGATGTGCGGCGCCTCGCGCTCCGACACGCCGAAGAATCCCGCGTCGAAACGATCGACGTCGTCGATGAACCCGCCATGCCGGCTGTAGCTCGTGTCGCGCCGGCCCGGCCGCGGATCGTAGATCGCATCGGTCCATCGGTCGGCCGGCACGGGGCCGACGGCGTCGGTCCCGTCCGCGAGCATCGACCAGAGCGCGTCGGCGGAATCCGCGCCGCCGGGCAGGCGGCAGCCCATGCCCACGATGGCGATCGGTTCGTTCATCGCGCTGCGCGCTTCGGCCAGTTCGCGTTGCAGCGCGTCGATCTTCAGCAACGCTTGCTTCACGGGTGTAAGGGGCGCGGCGGGCGCGCGATTGGACTCGATCATGTGTACCACTCCAGACGTTCGCGGAACGAGACTGCCGGGGATCGGCTCAGCGCTGCAGCGCTTTCAGCAGCAGCGCTTCGGCCTGCGCGTCGGAGAGCGCCGCAAGCTGCTCCCGGGTAGGCGGCGCCTCGGCGCCGCCCACGATCGGCGCGGAATGCGCGTGCGCGGCGGCCG
>NZ_LZXX01000059.1:0-246 GCF_001729305.1 Burkholderia sp. A2
GCCGGCCGGCGCGCGCTGCAACTCGACCACGTTGACCCGCGCGCCGAATACGTCCCTCACGAGCGGCAGCAGGTGGTCGTGGTGCGTCAGGAACAGCACCTGGGTGCGCGTCGACAGATCGCGCAGCGCATCGAGCCCCGCCTTCGCGCGCGCGTCGTCGAAATTGATGAACAGGTCGTCGGCGACGAACGGCAGTGCGGTGCGGCTGCCGAGCTGCAACTCCAGCGCCGCGATCCGCAGCGCGAG
>NZ_LZXX01000059.1:317-1048 GCF_001729305.1 Burkholderia sp. A2
GCCGCGATCCGCAGCGCGAGGAACAGCTGATCGCGCGTCCCTTCGCTCAGCCCGGCGACCTCGACCGACGTGCCCCTCGTGCGCCTCGCATACAGCGCGGGCGGCGTCCGCTCGGTATCGACGGTCAGCTTCGCGAATTCGCCCAGCGTAAGCCCGGCGAAAATCTCGCCCGCCCGCCGGAGCATCGGCCCCTGCTTCTGGTCGCGGTAGCGGTCCGTCGCCCACTTCAGCAAGCGGCTCGCCGTGGCTGCCTCCAGATACTGTTCGGCCGCGTCGCCCATCGCCGCCAGCGCCTCCTGCCGTTTCGACTCGGCGACGGCCGCGTTCGCCTGGCCGTCGATCGCGCCGAACGCCTGATCGGCCACGACCTGCTGCTGCGCCAGCTCGTTCAGCCGCTTGCCCACATCGCCGAGCGACTGCTTCACCGCTTCGAGATGCGCGGGCACGTCGGCAATGTCCTGTTCCGCCACCTCGGCCTCGACGGCGGACCGGGACAGCCCGTCGCCGTCGCGCACCAGCGCTTCGTGCGCGGCATCGACCGCCTGCCGAAGCTGGCGCTGCCGATCCGAGCGCTCGGCCAACGGCAGCGCCGCGTCGATCGACGCGACGCCGGCCAGTTGCAGCAGCGGCTGGATGCGCGCATCGGCGCCCGCCACCGCGGCGGCCGCGTCCGCGACCTTGGCGTCCGCCTGCCGCACGGCCTCGTCGGCACGATCGATCGCCCGCGCGAC
>NZ_LZXX01000060.1:0-1270 GCF_001729305.1 Burkholderia sp. A2
CGCTGCGCGCGACGCTCGCGGCCGACTATGGTTACGGCCCGTTCGGTGCGCGTGCGCAGGTCACGCACGCGTGGTCGCAGCATCGCGTGCCCGACAACGATTTCTCGACCGACGGCTACACGTCGCTCGGCGTGATGCTGACGTACAAGTTCCGCGTCGGCCCGACGCACTGGCTCGCATACCTGCGCGGCGACAACCTGACGAACCAGGAGATCCGCTACGCGACGTCGGTCGTGCGCGGCTTCGCACCGCAAGGCGGCCGCAGCGTGATGGCCGGATTGCGCACCACGTTCTAAGGTACGGCTCGCGGCGGCCCGCCGCGGGCTGCTTACCGGCGCGAATCCGAACCGGGTGCACACGCAAGAAGCCGACGTGGGCCACTGGCAACCGCGCGACGGCAAACGCGACGGAGGCGACGATGCGCATGCNNTGCACGCATGCGCATCGTCGGCCCGATCGGGCGCCATTCGCGCCGCTCGCCGCATGGCCTTATGCCTGCTGCTTCACAGCGCGCAGCAAATTTCGGTCCCGCTCGGGCATCGCCCGTTGCCGCGCCGCCGTCATGGCTACCGCGCGACAGGTTCGCGCGCGCCGTTCGACGAGCCGGACTTTTAAAACGCACGAATGGCGAGTATCCTAAAAAAGCACTTTTCGACCGGACGGCGAATCGCGCGCCCTGACTCCCGTCCGATCGCCATGCGGCCCCGTCGTATCGCGCACCGCGCACCGATGGCGGCGTATGCCTCTCGCGCCCTGGCCGCACGACCCTTCCCCAACAATCGTCAGGAGAGCTGGTGAGCCGACTCGTCGTCGTATCCAATCGCATCGCAGATCCCCGTAAAGCCGCGGCCGGCGGCCTCGCCGTTGCCGTGAAAGACAGCCTGCAGGAAACCGGCGGCGTCTGGTTCGGCTGGAGCGGCAGGCTACGCGGCGCCGACGATCGCCCCGCGCATGGCGACGATGTGCAGATCCAGAACGTCGGCGGCATTCAGCTCGCGACTGTCGATCTCGATCCGCAGGACTACGACGCTTACTATCTCGGCTACTCGAACAACGTGCTGTGGCCGGTGTTTCACTACCGGCTCGATCTCGCGCAGTTCGACCGGCGCTTCGCCGACGGCTACCGGCGCGTGAACCAGCTGTTCGCGCGCAAGCTGCGCACGCTGCTGCGCCCCGACGACGTCATCTGGGTCCACGACTATCAGCTGATTCCGCTCGCGGCCGAGCTGCGCGCGATGGGCTGCACGAATCCGATCGGCTTCTTCCTGCA
>NZ_LZXX01000061.1:0-364 GCF_001729305.1 Burkholderia sp. A2
GCGGCGGCCAGCTCGGCCGCATGTTCTGCTTTGCCGCCCAGTCGATGGGCTATCGCGTCGCCGTGCTCGATCCCGATCCGACGAGCCCCGCCGGCGCGGTCGCCGATCGCCACCTGCGCGCGGCGTACGACGACGAAGCCGCACTCGCCGAACTGGCGGACCTGTGCGACGCCGTATCGACGGAGTTCGAGAACGTGCCGGCCGCGAGTCTCGATTTCCTCGCGCGCACGACGTTCGTCGCACCGGCCGGCCGCTGCGTCGCGGTCGCGCAGGATCGCATCGCGGAGAAGCGGTTCATCGAGGCGTCGGGCGTGCCGGTCGCGCCGCACGTCGTGATCGAATCGGCGGCGGCGCTCGCCGCGCT
>NZ_LZXX01000061.1:437-1175 GCF_001729305.1 Burkholderia sp. A2
GCGCGACGCGCATGCCGCGCTCGGCGGCGTGCCGTGCGTGCTGGAGAAGCGCCTGCCGCTGAAATACGAAGTGTCCGCGCTGATCGCGCGCGGCGCCGATGGCCGCTCGGCCGCGTTCCCGCTCGCGCAGAACGTGCATCACAACGGCATCCTCGCGCTGACGGTCGTGCCGGCGCCGGCCGCCGATGCCGCGCGCGTCGAGGAGGCGCAGCAGGCGGCCGTGCGGATCGCCGATACGCTCGGCTACGTCGGCGTGCTGTGCGTCGAATTCTTCGTGCTGGAGGACGGCTCGTTCGTCGCGAACGAAATGGCGCCGCGCCCGCACAACTCCGGCCACTACACGGTCGATGCGTGCGCAACGAGCCAGTTCGAGCAGCAGGTGCGCGCGATGACGCGCATGCCGCTCGGCAACCCGCGCCAGCATTCGCCGGCCGCGATGCTGAACATCCTCGGCGACGTGTGGTTTCCCGATGGTGCGGCGGCCGAGGCCGTCACGCCGCCGTGGGACACGGTCGCCGCGATGCCGGCCGCGCACCTGCACCTGTACGGCAAGGAAGAAGCGCGCGTCGGCCGCAAGATGGGCCACGTGAACTTCACGGCCGAGACGCGCGACGAAGCCGTCGCCGCCGCCACCGCGTGCGCGCAACTGCTGCGCGTGCCGCTCGACTGAGGCGCCGGCCGATGTCCATCGATCTCCCGAAGCACGTGACGCCCGCGCAGATCGACGCGGCCGCCGCG
>NZ_LZXX01000062.1:0-163 GCF_001729305.1 Burkholderia sp. A2
GAACACGAGCAGCACGCCGACGATCTGCGTCGCCGCGGCCACCGCGAGCGCGCATACCGCGAGGAACAGCATCGACACCGTGCGGAGCGACACGCCCTTCGCTTCGGCGAGTTCGGGCTGCAGCGATGCGAACAGCAGCGGCCGCGCGATCAGCGCGAGCGCG
>NZ_LZXX01000062.1:329-657 GCF_001729305.1 Burkholderia sp. A2
TCACGCCGATCGCGACGTCGCGGCCCGCGAGCTTTTCGCCGAGCGCGCCCATGCCGATCCCGGCCGCGAGCGTGAAGCCGACCATCCCCCAGATCGGCGAGATGCCGAGCAGCACCGCGCCCGTCGCGCCGGTGAAGCCGACGTGCGACAGCGCGTGGCCGGCGAAGGTCTGCCCGCGCAGCACCAGGAAATAGCCGACGATGCCAGCGAGCACCGCGACGATCCCCGACGCGGCGAACGCGTTGATCATGAAGTCGTATTCAAACATCGTGCGAATGCCCGGGATGAGCGTGTCCGTGGTGGTGATGGCCGTGGCCGCCGCCACCGC
>NZ_LZXX01000063.1:0-940 GCF_001729305.1 Burkholderia sp. A2
GTCGCCGACCGACGGCGCGTGAGCGTGACTCAGGGGAAGACGCAGATGACGCATGACGGAGTCCCTCCGGTTGATGCGCGGGCGCGAACGGCCTGCCCGCCTGTCGGCCTCGCCGGCCCGCGCCGTGTGCCACGGCGCACGATGCGGGCCGCGCGACGGCTTGCGCGTTACTTCTTGTAGCCGGCCTGCCGCACTGCGCGATCGGCGGCGGCCTGGCCCGCGGCGAGCGCCTGGTCGACCGACATCTGGCCCGCGACCGCGCCCGCGATCGACTGGCCGACCACCGTGCCGAACGACTGGAATTCAGGAATCCCGACGTACTGCACGCCCGTGTACGGCACCTTCTTCAGCGACGGATCGTTCGGATCGGCCGTCTCGATCGCCTTCAGCACGAAGTCGGAGAACGGCGCGGCGGCCTTGTACTCGGCCCGCTGATACGTCGACGTGCGCGTGCCCGGCGGCACCGACGCCCAGCCTTCGTCCTTGCCAACCATCTCGATGTACTGCTTCGACGTCGCCCACGCGATGAACTTGCGCGCGGCGTCCTGCTGCTTCGACGTCTTCGGCACGGCCAGCGCCCACGCCCACAGCCAGTGCGACCCCTTCGGCGTCGCGGCGACCGGCGCGGCCGCGAAGCCGATCTTGTCGGCCACCTGCGACTGCTGCTTGTTGTACAACATCCCGGCCGCGACCGTCGCGTCGATCCACATCGCGCACTTGCCCGACGCGGTCAGCGTCAGGTTCTCGTTGAAGCCGTTCGAGCTCGCGCCCGGCGGGCCGTTCTTCTTCAGCAGGTTCACGTAGAAATTGATCGCCTTCTTCCATTCGGGCGACGTGAGCTGCGCATTCCAGTTCTCGTCGAACCAGCGCCCGCCGAACGTGTTCACGACCGTCGACACGTACGCCATGTTCTCGCCCCAGCCGGCCTTGCCGCGCAGGC
>NZ_LZXX01000064.1:0-336 GCF_001729305.1 Burkholderia sp. A2
CCTTGATCGCGTCGAGCGCGACGGATGGATCGATTTCGTGCATCCACGCATACTTGTCCCCGGTGATCGTGACAACGACGAGCAATCCGATGACACATCCGACATGAATGACGAAGCGAAGGAGACGACCGTTCGGGGAATTGTTTAACACCTCGCCCATCCTGTCGCTCATTCAGGCCAAAGCCTCGCTCAAACAAATTCACCACGATTAAATCGTCGGTCGTTATTCGGCGAATCGATTTGGCATCCTATAGAACGAGTACGAATTTGCGACGGCAGGTGATTTTCGGGCGAATGCCCCGGTAGAATGCGTAACGATGGATGACAGCCACGTCG
>NZ_LZXX01000064.1:509-998 GCF_001729305.1 Burkholderia sp. A2
AGCGTCAGCGGCTGGCCGGCCTTCGCGCACGCGGCTTCGAACACGTCGGGGTTCAGCTGGTTCGCGAGGAACTGATCGGCGAGCCCCTGATCGACGAGGATGCCGTCCGCGAACTTCGGCGCATCGGCGCGTGCGACCAGCTCGCTCGCGTCATGTGCCTTCCACGTCTCGCGATCGGCGCCGAGGTAGCCGGAGAACGCCTTCTCGCCCCACGGGCAGCGCGTCGGCGCGGCGCGGGCTCGTATCGGGCATCACGAGCGCGATACCGTGCTGCGCCGCGTACTGCTGCGCGCCGCCCTTGATCGCGAACGTCTCGTCGGTGCACGTGAGTCCCGCGAGATAGAACAGCGCCGGCACGCGGCCGTGCGCGGCCTGCGGCGGCAGGTACACCGAAAACTTCATCGGCAGGCCGATGGCCGCCGAATCGTGACGGTAGAAACGCTGCTCGCCGCCGTGGCATGCGTGCGCTGAAACGAGTTCGAGCATGGT
>NZ_LZXX01000065.1:0-740 GCF_001729305.1 Burkholderia sp. A2
CGCGGTGGCGATCGTCGCGCGGCTCGTGCAGACCGAGATCGAAACGTCCCGGCTGCAGGCGCGCTACCTGTCCGAGCTCACCCGCGACGTCGGCTACACGGTCGAAGCGGGGCCGAGCGATCACATCCGCTTCCCCGGGAACGGTCCGTACGACCAGCGCTTCGGCTACGCGATGATCCCCGCGTTCCAGCAGCGGCTGCTCGCGCGCGGCTTCGTCGTCAGCGAACAGGCGCGCGATTCGCAGCGGATGCTGTCGCTCGGCGAGCGCGGGTTGTTTCTCCCATACGAAGAGAAAGACCAGACGGGCCTGATGCTGTTCGATTCGACCGGCTCGCCGCTGTTCGCGACCGTGTTCCCGCAGCGCGTCTATGCCGACTTCGACACGGTGCCGCGCGTGATCACCGATTCGCTGCTGTTCATCGAGGATCGCTATCTGCTCGATGCGAACGAACCGAACCGCAACCCGGCGATCGACTGGGGGCGCTTCAGCCGCGCGCTGGCCGACCAGGCGCTGCACGTGGTCAATCGCCATCAGGCACGCCCGGGCGGCAGCACGCTCGCGACGCAGATCGAAAAATTCCGCCATTCGCCCGAGGGCCGCACCGCGACGCCGCCCGAGAAGTTGCGGCAGATCGCGTCCGCGTCGGTGCGCGCGTACCTGAACGGCCCGCAGACGATGCTCGCGCGCCGCACGATCATCGTGCGCTACCTGAACTCGGTGCCGCTCGCCGCGCGGCCGC
>NZ_LZXX01000066.1:0-399 GCF_001729305.1 Burkholderia sp. A2
CGCACGGGCGGCCGCCTGCCGCCCGGCTTTCCCTCCGCGTCGGCGCCACGCCGGCGCAACCTGCGTGATTCCCGCCGCGCACGTCGCCGCAAAAATTCGCTCCCGATCCAACGCAGCCGCACGGAATACGCACGCAGCGGACACGGTCTCCGCCATCTGCCGCAAGCCGTCCATCATCACGGCGTTACTGCGCCTGCACGAATCGAAACGATCGGCGAGAATGTCCGGTGTCCCGCGACCACGGCGGAACCGCACCACGCATCCTGCCATCCCGCCGCGATCGCCTCGACCCATCCCGCAGTTCAATCCCGTTACCCGCAGTTATCGGAGAGGAACATGGCACATCGCACCCTCGGTACATCCAGCATCCAGGTTTCGCCGCTCGCGTTCGGCGGCAAC
>NZ_LZXX01000066.1:418-1022 GCF_001729305.1 Burkholderia sp. A2
CGACGCGCTCGCCGACACCGGCATCAACTTCATCGACACGGCCGACGTCTATTCCGCCTGGGCGCCCGGCAACCACGGCGGCGAATCGGAAACGATCATCGGCAAGTGGCTGAAGCGCTCCGGCAAGCGCGAGCAGGTCGTGATCGCGACCAAGGTCGGCCTGCTCGGCACGCGCGCGGGGCTGTCGAAAGACAATATCCTGAAGGCCGTCGACGATTCGCTGCGCCGCCTGCAGACCGACTACATCGATCTGTATTTCTCGCACCGCGACCTGGCCGACACGGCCCCGCTCGAAGAAACGCTCGGCGCCTATCAAACGCTGATCGACGCGGGCAAGGTGCGCATCATCGGTGCGTCGAACTACAGCGGCGCACGCCTGCGCGAAGCCGCCGCCATCAGCGCGCGCGACGGGCTGCCCGCCTATCAGGTCATCCAGCCCGAGTACAACCTGCTCAACCGCGCCGACTACGAACGCGATCTCGAACCGGTCGTGCGCGACCTGAAGCTCGGCGTCGTCAACTACTACGCGCTCGCGAGCGGGTTCCTGTCGGGCAAATACCGCAGCGAGGCCGACCTGAAGAAGAGCGTGCGCGGCGATCGCGTC
>NZ_LZXX01000066.1:1132-1459 GCF_001729305.1 Burkholderia sp. A2
CGCCGATCGCGAGCGCGACGTCGCTCGCGCAGCTCGCGCTGCTCGGCGAAGCGATCCGCGTCACGCTCGATCAGGACGACATCCGCCGAATCGACGAAGCCAGCGCGCCGTGAAGGTTCATTGACCACGAGTCTATTCCTGCTCAGATGCCGCCTTTCTCCGTTGCTCAAGGCGAACTGCTCTGGCTGCCTGATAGCGGGGAAGTAGCACCGCAATTTGTTGGGCTAAGTAACAGCATGCGTCGATGATCAGCATTATCAAACCTTCGAGCGTCGCTATTGCTTTCTTGTCGACGTACTTGATGAGGGACGGCGCGGGGCCGCTGCG
>NZ_LZXX01000067.1:0-187 GCF_001729305.1 Burkholderia sp. A2
ACGGGCTGCTGACCTTGGGGGCCAGTTCGCAGGTGACCAATCTCGGGACCATCGTCGGTGGCGTGGGCGGCGTCAGCGGCGGCGGCGCAAGCACGGCCGGCGCCAGCGGCGCGGGCGTCAACCTGGCTGGCGGCTTCACCGTGCTGAGCAACCTCGGCACGATCACCGGCGGCGCCGGCAACGGCGG
>NZ_LZXX01000067.1:321-894 GCF_001729305.1 Burkholderia sp. A2
CGGCGGCACGATCGCCGGCGGCTTGTACGCGGACGGCGTGACGCGCGCGGCCGCCATCCGGTTCAACGGCGCGAACAATACGCTGCAGTTGCTCACCGGGTCCGACATCGTCGGTAACCTCGAGGTGACGGCCGGGGCGACGACCACCATCACCGCGGCCTCCGCAGGGCTCTCGCTGTCCAACCAGGTCACGCTCGGCGATGCCGCGTCCCGCGTGACCTTCGATTCCCGCTCGACCGGTCTCGTGGTTTCAGGCGTGGTATCCGGGGCGGGCAACGTGGCCGTGCGCGGCGGCCGAACGGTCACGCTGACGGGAGACAACACCTATGCCGGCGACACCACGATCAGCGCCGGCACGCTGCAGATCGGTAGCGGCGGGACCACGGGCTCCGTCGCCGGCAACATCGTCAACAACGGCACGTTGGCGTTCAACCGCAGCGACACGGTGTCGTATGGCGGCACCATCAGCGGGACGGGCAGCCTCGTGCAGGCGGGAAGCGGCACGCTCGCCATATCCGGCGCCGCCGGCTATGCGGGGAGCACCGTCATCAACGCCGGCACGCTCGCGCTGAT